>JAAXVP010000228.1 GCA_013335435.1 Thiobacillus sp.
CGTCGATCTCGTCGACGTTCTCCTGCATCGCCACCATGTTGATCTTGATCGGCGCGAAGCCGGCGGCGCTGGCGGCGGCGAGACCGGCCAGAACCTTGCCCAGCACCGGCCGGCCATTGATCCGGGCGACCCGGTCGTCACGCAACGAATCCAGGCTGGCGTTGAGCCGGGTCACGCCGGCCGCCTTGAGCGCCGTGGCATGCTGGCCCAGCTGGGTGGCGTTGGTCGACAGCGACAGGTCGTCGATACCCGGGATGGCCGCGACCCGGCGCGCCAGGTCGGCCACGTTGCGGCGCAACAGGGGCTCGCCGCCGGTGAAACGAACGCGCTTCAGACCCAGCCCGGCGAACAGGCCGAGCAGGCGTTCCAGTTCGTCGAAGGTCAGCCAGTGCTCGGGCTCCTCGAAGTCCTTGAAGCCCTCGGGCATGCAATAGACGCAACGCAGGTCGCAGCGGTCCGTGACGGACAACCGGAGGTACTCGATGCGGCGACCGAAACGGTCGATCAGGGCGTTGCTGGACACGGCGTGGCTTCTATCAGGGTGGGCTCGGTTGTTAGAGTCTCTCCGATGGCGTCGGTTCGCCTTGACCTAGATCATGTCGGGGCGGCCATGCCATGCGATCATTGCCACCATGATAGTACTCGGATTCGCCGGCTACAGCGGCAGCGGCAAGACCACGCTGATCGAACTGCTTTTGCCCCGCTTCAAGGCGGACGGCTACCGCGTGGCCGTGATCAAGCAAAGCCACCACGACATCGAGGTGGACCGGCCCGGCAAGGATTCCTGGCGCCACCGCCAGGCCGGCGCCGCCGAGGTGCTGCTCACCTCGCCCCAGCGCTGGATGCTGGTGCACGAGATGGCCGGCGCGCCGGAACCCGATCTGGCCGAACACCTGGCCCGCCTGTCGCCCTGCGACCTGGTGCTGGTCGAGGGCTTCCGCCACGGCGACCATGCCAAGCTGGAGGTGCACCGGAACGAGATCGGCCAGCCCTGGCTCTATCCGGACGACCCCCACATCCTGGCCGTGCTGGGCGACCCGCCGCCGACCGCCATGCGCCACTTTGCGCTCGACGACATTCGCGGTATTTATGAATTCATCCTGCAACAGATGGAACTGAAATGACCCTGCTCTCCGTCGACGAGGCCCGCGCCCGCCTGCTGGCCGGCGCCCGTCCCCTGGCCGAAACCGAGACCGTGGCCGCCGACCTGGCCCTGGGCCGGGTCCTGGCCGCGCCCCTGGTCTCCGGCGTGGCGGTGCCGCCGCTCGACAACTCGGCCATGGACGGCTACGCCCTGCTTCATTCCGATTGCGCCGAAGGCCGCTGGCTGGCGGTGACCCAGCGCATCCCCGCCGGCCACCTCGGACAACCGCTCAAGCCCGGCGAGGCGGCCCGCATCTTCACCGGCGCGCCGATCCCCGAAGGCGCCGACACCGTGGTCATGCAGGAGGACTGCGAGTCCGCCGACGGCCGCGTCCTGGTCAAGCAGGCGCCCAGGCCCGGCGCCAACATCCGCCGCGCCGGCGAGGACATCCGGGTCGGCCAGGACGTCCTCGTGGTCGGCGATCGCCTGACCCCGGCCCGCCTGGGCGTCGCCGCCTTGGTCGGGGCCACCGACCTGACCGTGTTCCGCCGGCTGAAGGTGGCGGTGTTCTTCACCGGCGACGAGATCGTCATGCCCGGCCAGGCCCTCGCCCCCGGCCGCATCTACAACTCCAACCGGGCCACCCTGCGCGGCCTGCTCGACCAACTGGGCTGCGAGGTGATCGACCTCGGCCAGGTGCCGGACCGACTCGACGCCACCCTTGAAGTCCTGCAGCGGGCCGCCGCGTGCGCCGACGTGGTGATCACCAGCGGCGGCGTCTCGGTCGGCGAGGAAGACCACGTCAAGGCCGCCCTGGAACGCCTGGGCCGGATCGACATGTGGCAGGTAGCGATGAAACCGGGCAAGCCGCTGGTCTATGGCCGGGTGGGCGATGCCGACTTGCCGAGTCAAACTGATTTCTTGGGCCTGCCCGGCAACCCGGTGTCGGCCTTCGTGGTGTTCTGCCTGTTCGCCCGGCCCTTCCTGCTCGCCCGCATGGGCACGGCAGCGGCCCCGCTCAAGGCCTACACCGTCCCAGCCGGGTTCGACTGGGCCAAGCCGGGCAAGCGGCGCGAGTTCCTGCGCGCCCGCTTCGAGGACGGCCGCGCCACGCTCTATCCGAGCCAGAGTTCCGGCGTACTCACCTCGCTGGCCTGGGCCGACGGCCTGGTGGATATCGCGGCCGGCGCCACGGTCAAACCGGGTGACCCGATACGTTTCCTGCCCCTTACGGAGTTGCTGGCATGAACATCAAGGTGCTCTATTTCGCCCGCCTGCGCGAGACCTTCGGCACCGGCGCCGAGGAGATCGAGATGGCCTCGGGCAGCGTGGCCGACCTGCTCGCCGCCCTGCGCGGCCGCGGCAAGCCCTGGGCGGACGAGTTGTCCGGCGAGCGCGCCTTCCGGGTCGCCGTGAACCAGGATCTGGCCGGGCCGGATACAGCACTGAATGACCGCGACGAGGTCGCCATCTTCCCGCCGGTGACAGGCGGTTAGCATTTCGTCGCTCCCGCGCAGGCGGGAGCCCAGTTCAATCAAACTGGATTCCCGCCTGCGCGGGAATGACGATGGAATCCGAGGCTGTTGACATGAAAATCCAAGTCCAGACCGCGCCCTTCGACCTCGCCGCCGAGGTCGCCGCGCTCTATCGCGGCAATCCCAAGGTCGGCGCCGTGGCCAGCTTCCTCGGCCTGGTGCGCGACAGCCATCCCAACCATACCCCTGCGGGGAGGGAAGGCGACGGGGTCAACACCCTGACCCTGGAACACTACCCCGGCATGACCGAGAAGTCGCTCGAGCAGATCGCCCGCGATGCCCTGGCGCGCTGGGATCTCATCGACGTCACGGTGATCCATCGGGTCGGCGAACTCCGGCCCACCGAGCCCATCGTCCTGGTCGCCGTGGCCTCCAGCCATCGCGGCGAGGCCTTCGCGGCCTGCGAGTTCATCATGGACTACCTGAAGACCCGGGCGCCGTTCTGGAAGAAGGAAGTCACCGCCGAGGGCGAGCGCTGGGTCGAAGCCCGCGAATCCGACGAACTGGCCGCGACCAAGTGGGCGCGTTAACATCGGCCCATGACCGATGTCGCCCAACTGATCCAGCAATGCCCCACCCTGTCCGGCCTGCCCGAGGCCGAACGGGCGCAGGTCGCCGCCCAGGCCGTCGCCATGACCGCCCCGGCCGGGGCCCTGCTGTTCGATACCGGTCTGGCCTGCCAGGCCCTGCCGCTGGTCCTGTCGGGCTCGATCCGGGTCTACAAGCGGGCCGAGAGCGGCCGTGAGATCAGCCTGTACCGGGTCCGCCCGGGCGAGTTGTGCATCGTCACCGTCAGTTGCCTGCTGGGCGGCGAGGCCTACCCGGCCACCGGCATCGCCGAGACCGAGGTCACCGCGATCGCCCTGCCCCGGCCCCTGTTCCTGCGCCTGACCGAGACCCACCCGCCGTTCCGGCAGACCGTGTTCCACCTGTTCGCGGAACGCCTGTCGGGCCTCATGCAACTGGTCGAGGAGATCAGTTTCCGCAAGCTCGACCAGCGCCTGGCCGGCCTGCTGGCGGCGCGCGCGCCGCTGGTCCTGGGCTCGCACCAGCAACTGGCCGACGAACTGGGCAGCGTGCGCGAGATCGTCAGCCGCCTGCTCAAGCAGTTCGAGGACCAGGGCTGGCTGGCCCTGGGCCGGGAGCGGGTCGAGGTGCGCAACCCCGAGGCCCTGCGCCAGCTCGCCGCCGGGCTTCGGTGACTTTGGTCACCGACAGGCCGCCCGCCATCGCCTAATCTGTGCCCATGCCGCGCGGTGGTCGCGTGGATCAAAACCGAAGGAGATGGACATGAAAGCAAACGTCGGCGGTATCGACCGTATCCTGCGTATCGTTCTGGGCGCCGCCCTGATCCTGTGGGCGGCCGTGCTGGGCGGTCCGGCCTGGGCCTGGATCGGCATCGTCCCCCTGGCCACCGGCCTGATCAAGTTCTGCCCGCTCTACCCGATCCTGGGCATGAGCACCTGCGCCAAGTAATCACGCGGTGATCCACGAGAAGAGGCCCTTTCGGGCCTCTTCTCATTTCAGGAACAGCTTGTAGGCCGGGTTGCGGCTCTCGTTCCAGTAGCGATAGCCGAGGCCGTCGAGGAAGGCCTGGAAGTCCTTCTTCTCGCCCGCCGGCACCTGGATGCCGCACAGGACGCGGCCGTAGTCGGCGCCGTGGTTGCGGTAGTGGAACAGGCTGATGTTCCAGTCGTGGCTCATGCTGTTGAGGAACCGCATCAGGGCGCCCGGCCGCTCCGGGAATTCGAACCGGTAGATCACCTCGTCCGTCACCTGGGGCGCGCGGCCGCCGACCAGGTGGCGGATGTGCAGCTTGGCCATCTCGTTGTCGGTGAGGTCGAGCACCGGCAGCTCGTTCTTGTTCAGGGCCGCCACCAGCTTGTCGACCTCGGCCCGGTTGTGGACCTGGATGCCGACGTAGACGTGGGCCACCTTGGGGTCGGCGTAGCGATAGTTGAACTCGGTGATGACCCGGCCACCGATCAGGGCGCAGAACTTCTTGAAGCTGCCCGGCTTCTCGGGGATCGCCACGGCCAGCACGGCCTCGCGCTTCTCGCCCAGCTCGGCGCGCTCGGCGACGAAGCGCAGGCGGTCGAAGTTCATGTTGGCGCCGGAGGCGATGGCCACCAGGTGCTTGCCCTTGGCCTTCTCGCGCGCCGCCCAGGCCTTGAGGCCGGCGACGCCGAGCGCGCCGGCCGGCTCCAGGATCGAGCGGGTGTCTTCGAAGACGTCCTTGATGGCCGCGCAGATGGCGTCGTTGTCGACCCGGATCACCTCGTCGACGTACTGCTGGCAGAGCCGGAAGGTCTCGGCGCCGACCTGCTTGACCGCGACGCCGTCGGCGAAGATGCCGACCTGGGACAGCGTCACGCGCTCCTTCTTGCACAGCGAGCGGGCCATGGCGTCGGCCTCCTCGGGCTCGACCCCGATCACCTTGATCTCGGGCTTGAGGCGCTTGATGTAGGCGGCGATGCCGGCGATCAGGCCGCCGCCGCCGACCGGCACGAAGATCGCCGTGATCGGCTCGCGCGCCTGGCGCAGGAGTTCCATGGCGATGGTGCCCTGGCCGGCGATCACCTCAGGGTCGTCGTAGGGGTGGACGAAGGTCTTCTTCTCCTTCTTGGCGATGGTCAGGGCGTGCTTGTAGGCGTCGTCGTAGGAGTCGCCGTGCAGGACCACCTCGGCGCCGCGCTTGGAAACGGCATCGACCTTGATCGCCGGCGTGGTGGCCGGCATCACGATGGTGGCCTGACAGCCTAGCACCTGGGCCGACAGGGCGACGCCCTGGGCGTGGTTGCCGGCCGAGGCCGCGACCACGCCCTTGGCCAGCTGCGCCTTGGTCAGGTGGGCCATCTTGTTGTAGGCGCCGCGCAGCTTGAAGGAGAACACCGGCTGTTCGTCCTCGCGCTTCAGCCAGACGTGGTTGTTGAGCCGGCGCGACAGGTTGGGCGCGGCGTCGAGCTTGGACTCGATGGCAACGTCATAGACGCGGGCGAGCAGGATTTTTTCCAGGTAGTCGGACATCACATCTTCTCCCCCTCCCCCGCACGCGGGGGAGGGTTGGGGCGGAATTGCCCCCCCACCCCAAC
>JAAXVP010000489.1 GCA_013335435.1 Thiobacillus sp.
ATTTCAACAGGTTGAATCAATAGGGCCAGCACCCTTCGGCTCCGATTCGCTATTATGTCAAAATAAATCATAATGATGCTGCTGATTTTGATATAATTGACGGTGAAGAAGCTGCAACCACAGGCGACGATCCGGAACAGCAAGGCTTCACGCTACCTGGGGAAATCCGGATGACCTCGGTCGCGGCTTCTTCCAAAACGACGAAAAGCGGGTGGTCCCTCGACCACCCGCTTTCGCGTTGCCGGCCCTGATACTACGGCTTGGCGAAGAACCCCGCCGCGACCGTCGGGTTCAGCGTGAACGACGTGGTCTGCCCCGTGGCGAAGACCTCGTCGTCGAACAGGATCGTGAACGTCGCCGGGCGCTGCACCCCGCCGAAATCCTTGTAGCTGTCGTACTTGACCTTCTGGGTGACCGGCTCGCCGGTCATCGGCGCCTCGCCCTTGCTCTGCTCCATCACGGGCAGGCCGGTGGCGGCGTCGAGGAACATCAGCGTGTAGTCGCCGTTCTCGTCGGTGATGTAGACCCGCTCGCAGGCCTTGCCGTCGAGTTCCTCGGGCGGCAGGGCCTGGCAGGTGCGGCCGGAGTGGTCGCGCAGCAGCATCAGCAGGTCGCCCTGGATCTGGTCGCGCATCTTGGCGAGGTCGTCGCCCTCGATGTCCTGGACGCCCATGGGGCTCTGGACCCAGCCCGTCTCGCCGTCGAGGACCTGCGTGGACTCGCCGAAGGGCAGCTTCTGGATCAGCTTCAGGCGGTCCGGCAGGACGATCGTGGTCTCCATGGTGATGTTCAGGGACATGCCCTGGATCTCGGCCGCCAGCGTCTGCTTGGTGGCGAAGCCCTTCATGTCCGCCAGCTTCCTGCCGCCGACGGCCGCCGCCGCGCGGTCCAGCAGCTTCTGGCCGGCGGCCAGCGACTCCGGCGTGGCGGCGGGGATCTCCAGCGCCAGCTTGGGCTCGGGGATCGTGATGTCGATCGTGTTCACGGCCCCGAAACGGCTCAGGTCGCCGTCGAAGTCGGCCGGGTTGCCGACCGCCAGCACCGACAGGCGCTCCGGCTTCCAGACCGCCCGGCTGGCCTCGAGCACCTGCTCGGCGGTCATGGCCTGGACCGCGGCCCGGTAGCCGGTCAGGAAGTCCGCGGGGTAGCCGTTCATCTCGAACAGCACCATGCGGTCCAGGACCTCGCGCTTGGTGTCGTAGTTGAACACGTCGCTGTTGAGGATGCCGTCGACCGCGGTGCGCAGCTCCTCGGCGGTCACCGGCTCGCGCGTCATCTTCTCGATCTGCTCGATCATGACGGCCGCGGCCTGTTCGGTGGACTCGCTCTTGGTGCCGGCGTAGGCCACGAAGACGCCCGGCTGGCGCCAGTCGGTGCCCGCGGCGCTGCCGGTGGAGTAGGCCAGGCCGCGGGCGCTGCGCACCTCGTTGAACAGGCGCGAGGCGAAGCCGCCGCCCAGGATCCGGTTGGCGACCTGGATGCCCGCGTAGTGCGGGTCGTCGTTGCGGATGCCCCTGTGGCCCAGGATCACGGTCGACTGCGTGAGGTCGGCCTTGGGGGCGACGTTCACGGTGCGGGGCAGGTCGGGCACGACGGGGTCCGCGGGCAGGGGCCGGCGCGCGGCCGGCCAGCCGGCGAAGGCGGCCTCGATCTTCCCGATCATCGCGCCGGCGTCGAAGTCGCCGATCACGACCAGGTAGGTGCGGTCGGGGCCGAACCAGTCGGCGTGGAAGTCGGCCAGGTCCTGGCGCGCGATCGCGCCGAGGGTGTCGTACTCCTCGATGCGGGCCAGGGGG
>JAAXVP010000229.1:0-2978 GCA_013335435.1 Thiobacillus sp.
TGGCATCAGCAACGCCCTGATCAACATCGGCGGCAACGTGCTGGCGCTGGGCAGCAAAGGCGACCAACCCTGGCGGGTCGGCATCCAGCACCCGCGGGAACCGCGCCCGCTGGCCACCCTGCCCCTGCGCGACGGCGAAGCCATCGGCACCTCCGGCGACTACCAGCGCTTCTTCGAACTCGACGGCCAGCGCTACTGCCACCTCCTCGACCCGCGTACCGGCTGGCCAGCCAAAGGCACCCAGGCGGTCACCCTGCTGATCACCCCGCGGGCCAACGCCGGCACCCTCTCCGACGCAGCCAGCAAGCCCGTGTACCTCGGCGGCGAGCGCTGGCGCGACTACGCCAAACGCTATGGCATAGACCACGCCCTGCGGGTCGATGCCGACGGCAAGATCCAGGTCACCCGCGCCCTGCGCGACCGCCTGCAGTTCGGCGAAGGCATCACGCCGAGCGCCGTCATCGACTGAAAAAATCGGTTTGATTTGCCTCAGCACTCCGGCTTATTCCGGCTTGCTGGCCCTGCCCCTTCGGATAGAATGGGGCGAATGATCGGGATCCTTCTCATAACCCATGGCAGCCTGGGCGAATCGCTCATCCAGTGCGCCTGCCATGTCATGAACCGGCGCCCGCCACAGCTCCTGCAGCTGGGCGTGTCGGGTCAGGACGACCCTCTCGACACCCTGCCGCTGGCTCGCCAGTTGCTCGACATGGTGGATACCGGCGAAGGCGTGCTGATCCTCAGCGACATCCTCGGGGCCACCCCCGCCAACACCGCCGCCAAGCTCCTTGAGCCCGGCCGCATCGAAGGCGTCGCCGGAGTCAACCTGCCCATGCTGCTGCGAACAATCACCTACCGGGAACGCAACATGGAAATCCTGGTCAAGAAAGCGGTTGCCGGCGCCTGCGAAGGCGTCGTGCATATGAAATAAAGCCTGAAACAGCGCTGCAAGCGAAAACAACAATAAACCGATTGCCACATCGAGGAAGACAGGAAGAACACCCATGCCCCGCCAGGACGCTGAAATCATCAACAAGCTGGGCCTCCACGCCCGCGCCTCCGCCAAGCTCACCCAAACAGCGAGCGCCTTCCAGAGTGAAGTCTGGCTCGAACGCAACGGCAAGCGCGTCAACGCCAAGAGCATCATGGGCGTCATGATGCTGGCCGCCGCCAGGGGCAGCACCATCACCATCGACACCGTCGGCGAAGATGCCGACCAGGCCATGTCCGCGCTCATTGCCCTCATCGCCGACAAGTTCGGGGAGGGTGAGTGACCCAGCCGGCCCACACGACAAAGGGAGGGCACCGATGAGCTTCACCGTCCACGGCCTGGCCGTCTCCCAGGGTATCGCCATCGGGCATGCCCACCTGGTTTCCCATGCGCTGCTTGAAGTCGCCCACTTCACCGTCGCCCCGCGCCACGTCGAAGCCGAAGTGGCGCGCCTGCGCAGTGCGGTCGACGTCGTCAAGGCCGAACTCGCCGGGCTCAAGGCCGCCTCCGGCTCCGGTGCGGCGCCCTCCGAGGTGGATGCCTTCGTCGGCATGCACATCATGTTCCTCGAAGACCCGCTGCTCGCCGATGCCGCCGAGAACCTGATCCGCACCCGCCGGGCCAACGCCGAATGGGCACTGGTCCAGCAGATGGAACACCTCGTCGAACAGTTCGAGGCCATTGAGGACGCCTACCTGCGCGAGCGCAAGTCGGACGTGGTGCAGGTCGTCGAACGGGTCGTCAAGGTTCTCCTCGGCCGCCCGGGCCATCTGCCGCCCAAGCGCAAGGACGGGCTGGGCACCATCGTCGTCGCCCACGACCTGTCGCCCACCGACACCATCGGCTTCAAGGATCACGCCGTCGCCGGTTTCGTCACCGACGCGGGCGGCCCCACCGGTCACACCGCCATCGTCGCCCGCAGCCTGTCGATCCCGGCCGTCGTCGCCCTGCGCCACATCCGCCATGTGGTGAAGGACGACGAGCTGATCATCATCGACGGCACCCGCGGCGTGGTGATCATCGATCCCGACGAGCGGGTCCTCGAGGACTACCGCCTGCGCAAGGCGACCATGGAACTCGAGCGCTCCAAGCTCAAGCGCCTCAAGTCCACCCGCGCGGCCACCCTCGACGGCGAAGAAGTACAGATTCTCGCCAACATCGAGCTGCCCCCCGACGCGATCCAGGCCAAGAGCGTCGAAGCCGACGGCGTCGGCCTGTTCCGCACCGAATTCCTGTTCATGAGCCGCGACACCTGGCCCGACGAGGACGAGCAGTTCGAGGCCTACAAATCGGTGCTCAAGACCATGGCCGGCAAGCCGGTCACCGTGCGCACCCTCGACGTCGGCGCCGACAAGGAACTCGAAGGCGCCACCCGCACCGAAGACAACCCGGCGCTCGGCCTGCGCGCCATCCGCTTCTGCCTGGCCGAACCGAAGATGTTCCTGACCCAGCTGCGCGCGCTGCTCCGGGCCAGCCACTTCGGCAAGCTGAAAATCCTCATCCCCATGCTGGCGAGCAGCCACGAGATCGACCAGACCCTGGTCCTCCTCGACAAGGCCAAGGCCCAGCTGCGCGAACGCAAGATCAAGTTCGACGAAGCGGTGCCCGTCGGCGGCATGATCGAAGTGCCGGCGGCAGCGCTGTGCATCGGCGCCTTCACGCGGCGGCTGAAGTTCCTGTCGATCGGCACCAACGACCTGATCCAGTACACCCTGGCCATCGACCGCGGCAACGAAGCCGTCGCCCACCTCTACAACCCGCTCCATCCGGCCGTGCTGCGCCTCATCCACCAGACCATCCAGGCCGGCGCCAAGGCCGGCGTACCCGTGTCGGTGTGCGGTGAAATGGCCGGCGACCCCGACTGCGCCCGGCTGCTGATCGGCATGGGCCTGCGCCAGTTCTCGATGCACCCGGCGCAGATTCTCGAGGTCAAGCAGGCCATCCTGCGCGCCGATGCCAGCGATCTGACCCCCAAGGTGCAGCGCCT
>JAAXVP010000229.1:2988-5333 GCA_013335435.1 Thiobacillus sp.
GGTTCCTGGAGGTCAGACGGGTGCTCTTCCGATCTCAGCGCCTCCTGAAGCTGGACGACCCGGACCGGGTACGTGAGGCGGTGGAGACGCTGTAGGGCGGGTTTGACTTGCAACCGACGCTCGCGCTAATCTTTGCACCCAGCGCCGATTTGAACCCTTCAGCTTGCGGGCGCTTTACAAGTACGGCTAAAGCGACGGCAGCCCAGTCCGCGACCGTTCGCCGGCTGGGTTTTTCGTTTTTGGGACGAAACACGAATGCAACAAGCACCACAATCTGTCGGAACCGTCGTGCCCCAGCGGGCACACTTCACCGAGCCCCTGCCGCTGAAGAGCGGCGGCGTGCTGCCGGAATACGATCTCGTCTATGAAACCTACGGCCAGCTCAACGCCGCGCGCAGCAACGCGGTGCTGGTCTGTCACGCCCTGTCCGGCTCCCATCACGTGGCCGGCACCTACGCCGACACGCCGGGCTCCGAAGGCTGGTGGGACAACCTGGTCGGCCCCGGCAAGCCCCTCGATACCGGCAAGTTCTTCGTCATCGGGGTGAACAACCTCGGCGGCTGCTACGGCAGTTCCGGGCCCAACGCCATCAACCCGGCCACCGGCAAGCCGTGGGGCGCCGACTTCCCCTTCGTCACCGTCGAAGACTGGGTGGACGCCCAGGCCCGCCTGGCCGACCGCCTCGGCATCGCGCGCTTCGCCGCGGTGGTCGGCGGCAGCCTTGGCGGCATGCAGGCCCTGTCGTGGACCCTGCAATATCCCGACCGCGTCGGCCACGCGCTGGTCATCGCGTCGGCCCCCAAGCTCACCGCCCAGAACATCGCCTTCAACGAAGTGGCCCGCCAGGCCATCCTGAAAGACCCGGAGTTCCACGGCGGCCACTACTACGAGCACGGCGTGGTGCCCACCCGCGGCCTCGCCCTGGCGCGCATGATCGGCCACATCACCTACCTGTCGGACGACGCCATGGGCCAGAAATTCGGCCGCACCCTGCGTCACGACAAGCCGGTGTTCAGCTACGACGTGGAATTCGAGATCGAGTCCTACCTGCGCTACCAGGGCGACAAGTTCGCCGGCTACTTCGACGCCAACACCTACCTGCTCACCACCAAGGCCCTCGACTACTACGACCCGGCCTTCGACTACGCCGGCGACCTGGTGGCCGCCCTCGGCCGCGCCAAGGCCGATTACCTGGTGGTGTCCTTCAGCACCGACTGGCGCTTCGCCCCGTCGCGCAGCCGCGAGATCGTCTATGCCCTGATGCACAGCGACCGCCGGGTGAGCTACGCGGAGATCGACTGCGCCGCCGGCCACGACTCCTTCCTCCTCGACGAGCCCCAGTACCACGCCGTGCTGAAGGCCTACATCGACAACATCCGGGTGTGAGGACCGCGCCATGAGTTTCCATCGCTTCGACTACGACGTGATCGCCAACTGGATCGAACCCGGCGAGCGCGTCCTCGACCTCGGCTGCGGCGACGGCGGCTTGCTGCGCTACCTCGGCGACGTACGCCAGGTGCGCGGCTACGGCGTCGAGAACGACCCGGCACACCTGCTGGCCTGCGCCAAAAACGGCGTCAACGTCATCCAGATCGACATGGAACAAGGCCTCGCCGGCTTCGACGACGGCTTCTTCGACCACGTCATCATGAGCCTGTCGCTGCAGGCCATGCGCAACACCCAGGGCATCCTGCGCGAGATGCTGCGGGTCGGTCACGAAGCCGTGGTGAGCTTCCCCAACTTCGCCTACTGGCGGCACCGCCAGGCCATTCTCAACGGCCACATGCCGGTTTCCAAGAACCTGCCCTACCAGTGGTACGACACGCCCAACGTGCGCTTCTTCACCCTCGACGACTTCGACGGGCTGTGCGAGCAGGAAGGCATCGTCATTCGCGAGCGGCTGGCCTTCGACGAAGACAAGGTGATCCTCGACGAGCCCAACTTCCTGGCCAGCGTGGCCCTCTACCGACTGGCCCGGAAGGACGCAGCGGCAGGCTGACGGCACGGCGGGGATTGCTCTATCATCGGCGATGACCTTTACGTCATTCCCGGAGACCCCGCCATGAGCACCCCGCAAGCCGGCATCCTGCTGCCGCTCCCGCCCCTCGCCCGCTACCTCGCCTTTTCCCTGGCGCCCGACAGCGACGTCGGCGCCGGCCTCGCCGCGCTGCAGGGTGTGGTGGATGGCGAGCGCACCGTGGCCGGCATCGGCCTGCCCCCGCTGACCGCCCTCGGCAAGAAGGTCGCCGGTCTCAAGCCCTTTCCACCCCTTTCCGGCCCCGGCGTCGAACTGCCCTCCACCCCCTTCGCCCTGTGGCTGTGGCTGCGTGGCGACGACCGCGGCG
>JAAXVP010000229.1:5343-5691 GCA_013335435.1 Thiobacillus sp.
TCCAAAGCTTTAGTGCCCGGCTGTTTGTGCGTACAACAGCCGCCATCGAGCAGGCACTCAAGACCTGGCTGCTGAAGATCCAGTCAACACCGGCATTCGTCTTCGGGGACGACCCAACACCGGTGTTCGAGCTGGAAGAATCGTGGGATGCCTTCAAGCACGACGGCGGCCGTGACCTCAGTGGCTACGAAGACGGCACCGAGAACCCCAAGGATGACGCCGCCGTGGCCGCCGCCATCGCTGCCGACGGCTCCAGCTTCGTCGCCGTGCAGCGCTGGCTCCACGACTTCACGCGCTTCGAGGCCATGCAGCCCGCAGAACGCGACGACTGCATCGGCCGCCGCCGCA
>JAAXVP010000230.1 GCA_013335435.1 Thiobacillus sp.
GTGTCCTCGGCGGTGGAACGGGTGATGTCGGCGCCTTCGGGCGGCGTGTTGGCGCCGACGTTGACCTTCACCGTCGCGGTGTCGGACAGGCCTTCGGGATCGGTCAGGGTGTAGGTGATCTCGACCTCGCCGGAGAAGTCCTGGGCCGGCACGAAGTGCAGGCTGCCGTCCGGGTTGATGGTGAGGGTGCCCTGGCTGGGATCGGTCAGGACCGCATTGCTGACGGTCAGTTCGTCGCGGCTGTTGTCGGGGTCGCTGTCGTTGGCCTTGACGTCGATATCGATGCCGGTGTTGATCGGGGTGCTGGCGACGTCGTCGTTGGCGACCGGCGGGTCGTTGACCGGGTTGACCTTGACGTAGACGGTGGCGGGCACCTCGGTGGTGCCGTCGGTGATGGTGTAGGTGAAGCTGGTGTCGCCGTGGTAGTCCTGGTCGGGCGAGAAGGTGACGGTGCCGTCGGCGTTCAGGGTGGCGGTGCCGTGGGCGACCGCGACGGGGACGCCTGCCTGGATGGCGCTGCCGTTGATCTTGACGATGCTGATCGGATCGCCGTCGACGTCGGAATCGTTGGCCAAGACCGGGATGGTGATCGGGGTGTCCTCGTCGGTGACGGCGTGGTCGTCGCCGGCGACCGGGGTGTCGTCGCCGCCCACCATGTTGATGGTCAGGGTGGCGGAATCGGTGCCGCCGTGGCCGTCGCTGATGGTGTAGGTGACCACCGGCACCGGACCGTCGTAGTCCTGCTCGGGATCGAAGGTGTAGCTGCCGTCGGCATTGAGCTGGAAGGTGCCGACGCCGGCGATGGCGACGGTGTCGCCGGGATTGTGGACGGTCGGGTCGCCCGCGAGGGTGAAACCGGTCACGCTCAGGGGATCGCCATCGACGTCGTAATCGATGCCGCCCGGCGCGTTGCCGTTGTCGTCGTCGGTGATGACGTTGCCGTGCTTGATCGTGTCCTCGGGCACCGTGACGGTATTGTCGACGGCTACCGGGGCGTCGTTGACCGAGGCGACGGCGAGCGTGACGGTGGCGCTGTTGCTGCTCAGGGCGCCGTCGCTGACGGTGTAGTCGAAGGTGGTCGAGCCGTGCCAGTCCGGGTCGGGCACGAAGGTCAGACGGCCGGCCTCGATGTCGGCCACGGCGATGGTCTGGCCGGCGGCGACCGGTTGGCCGTCGAGTTGCAGGCTGCCGTGTCCGGGCAGGCTGACGACCGTGATTGTAGCGAAGGTCGCGCTGTCGCCGTCGCGGTCGTTGTCGGGTCCGGTACCGTCGGCGCCGAACAGTTGCGCGGCCGTGATGGTCAGGGTCTGGTCTTCCAGGCCGTCGATGAGGTCGTCCACCGCGACCGGTGCCTGCGCCGGTTCCGGCTCCGGCACGGTGGTCGGCTCGACCAGGTCTGGGAGCGGAGCGAGGCTCGGGGCGAGCGGATCCTGGTAGGCAGCCGGGGTGACGTCCTCGGCGATTCGGCTCAGACGAACGAAGCTGTGGCCCTCCTGATCGCCACCGGCGCCGAGACCCGCGGCCGTGGCCTCCAGCAGGGCGTCGATCGGCTTGCCTTGCTCGATGGCCTGGATGATCTGGTCGATGCCGGCGACATTGGCTTGCTGGCCCATGTCCGTGGTGCCGATGGCGATGCCGTCGCCGGCGGAGTCTTCCGGCAGCGCGCTGGCGATGATCCGATGCACGCCCTGCTTGAGCATCATGGTGTCGCCGTTCGGATAGGCGAGGTCGACCAGGCTGCCTGACGAGGCGATGACGACTTCCCCGTCCTTGAGCGCATCCCCGGTCTGCAGTTTGCGCAGGTTGCCCGCGCTGTCCCGGCTATAGGCCGTGCCATGGATGGCGGTTACGGTGGCGACGAGGTTGTCTGCATTGTATGGGGTCATGACGGTACCTTCCCTTTCAAGCCTGGGGGTCTGCGGTGTGAACACGCAGGTGTTCGAGCATGTGGCATTGCGCCGAAACGGATATGCGATTCATCCGGCCGGCTGCGGGCGGATTTGCGTTGTCCGTGGAAATGCGATGGTGGATGTATTGGCAGTGAAGTGGCCATGGCCGAGGCGCGAGCATGGTCAGGCGCTGACTGCGCAGGTCTCAGATGTGAGCCGGATGGATATCAGTCTTGCCATGACAGTTTCCTTTGCCGTGTGGACAGGGCCTTTCATTCGCGTGCCGGACGTCATATCCCAGAGACAGGCGCGCTGACGGATGCAATTCACAGCCGACCTCGGCTGGTGGCGATCACGGCCTGCCAAGTGGGAAATGCTTCATGGATATGTTACGCGCAAAAATGAAAAAAGCACAGTAAACATATATAAATGATACTTGCCATGTCTTGTTCTGCGTCGACAGTAACGGATGCGCCGGATGGCGGGCCGTTTGGCGCGTTTTCGCAGTGGAACGAAAAACGGGGCGCGGAATTTGCGCCCCGTCTTGTGGCTGGACTGGATTAGCCCAGGCCGCCGAGCAGGCCGCCGACCAGGCCGAGGACGGTGCCGAGCAGGCCGGTGACCAGGCCCAAGACGGTCTGCAGCAAGCCGCCAACCAGATTCAGTACGGGCTGCAGGATGCCGCCCAGGTCGAGCGCGCCGCCGGAAACTTCGTTGATCTCAACTTGCTTCAGTTCTTGAATTGCCATGTTTGACTCCTAAAGATTGCGTTGAACCCGCCGAGACGGGCGATGTTTGCTTCGGGTGAAGCAATCCCAGACGGTGGGGCACCTGAGTGCGGATGCCCTCCCCGTGAGTTCGTTGTTTTGCTTTGAGGAACGCGCACAACTATATAAGGTGCTATTTTATGCACTTAAGTGCGAAAAAGAACAGGCAATGTATAAAAATTTATTATTTCAATTGAGTTGTTGGTTTTTTGTGCTTTTCTCTATCGTTTCGGTAAGTGGTTCCGGTTCCGGCTTGGTCTTGGCGAGTGTGGCTTCCGGATCCCGGCAGCGTTAAGTCCCGACCCCCCCCAATTTCCGGTAACGCTCCTGAAACCTAGCCCCAGCCTGCAATGGGTACGCATCTACTTGGCGCAAAACGACATCATCCGACCAGTCGAGGGGAGGCGCGGGCTGGAGCGTTGCTGCCGTGCGAGCTTGTGTCGGGCACGTGAAGCCCCGATTGCTATGTGGTTTTTCTGCACAAAATTGTTTTTTTCATTTGCGCCCTCAAAAAAATAGTGCAAATGTAATAAAGTGCAATTAATATGATAAACACACTGACAAGTGATAGTTGCGAAGTTGAAGCGACTGGCCTTGATGGAAAGTGGATGCGGAAACGGTGCAATCCGATTGCGCATGCAGGTTTGCCCCGGAAGGGGTGATGTAGTGGCTGCGCTTTGGGCGCGTAATTTGTTGACAACTGAGGAGTAACACCATGGCTATTCAAGTTCTGAAGCAAGAAGAAATCAGCGAAGTCTCCGGCGGCCTGCTGATTCAGATCGGCGCCAACGCCACCACCCCGATCCTGGGTCTGGATCTGAACCTGGGCAACCTGCTGGCCACCGTCAGCGCTGTCGTCGGTGCCGTCCTGGGTACCGTTACCGGCCTGCTGGGCACCGTGCTGAGCACCGTTACCGGCCTGGTTGGCGGTCTGCTGTAATCGAGCTTCGGCTTGGAAGGGGGAAATGAGATACTTTCCCCCTTTTTTAGACCCATTAAACAGGTAGTGTTACTCAGATGCTCACTCCGTTCGTGGTGATCCGGACTCAATAGGCGCTTGCATGGCAGAGCAACCACTGTTCCGGGCCGCCGCGCTTGGCGCCCACAAGACAAAATGGTTCGGCGAGATCGTTCTGATCCGCCCGTTTTCATATCGAGTTCTTACCGCCGTGGCCGCATTCCTGGCCTTGGTGGTCATCCTGTTCATGTTCTGGGGGTCGTACACCAAGCGCAGCACGGTGGTTGGCCAGTTGTTGCCGGATAGCGGCCTGGTCAAGGTCTATGTGCCCCAGCTCGGCGTGGTGCAGGAGAAGCGGATCGTCGAGGGCCAGCGCGTCAACAAGGGCGATGTGCTCTATGTCCTGTCGAGTGAGCGCCACAGTGGCGTCCTCGGCTCCATCCAGGCGGCGATCAGTCAGCAGGTTACGTCGCGGCGAGACTCCTTGCGCGGTGAGGTGGACAAGACCCGTAGCCTGCAACAGGAAGAGCGTGAATCCTCGGTCAAGCGCATCGAGGGCATCGAAACCGAGTTGCGCAAGCTCGATACCCTGATCGAGGGACAGCGCACCCGGGTCGAGTTGAGCAAGGATACCGTGGCCCGCTACCAGGGGCTGCTGGATCAGGATTACATCTCGCGCGAGCAATTGCAGCAGCGTCAGGAGGAACTGCTCGATCAGCGTTCCCGTCTGCAAGGCATGGAGCGGGAGCGGATCGGCGTGGCGCGCGAGCTGGCCCTGCGCAAGAACGAACTGGCCGGGATGGGTTACAAGCACCAGAACCAATTGGCGCAGCTCCAGCGCGGCATCTCCGCGGTCGACCAGGAGTTGGCCGAGAGCGAAGCCAAGCGGCAGATCTACATCACCGCGCCAGAGTCCGGTGTCGTGACCGCCGTGGTGGCCGAGGTCGGCCAGGCAGTCGACGGCAGCCGGCCTCTGGTAAGCATCGTGCCGGTCGGGGCCAAGTTGCAGGCTCATCTCTATGCCCCCAGCCGGGCGGTCGGCTTCATCCGTCTGGGCGATCCGGTCTTGTTGCGCTATCAGGCCTTTCCCTACCAGAAGTTCGGTCATGCCAAGGGTAAGGTGATCGCCGTCGCCAAGACCTCGTTGCCGGCCAATGAAATCTCCAGTCTGGGCGGATCCGGAGGCGGCCAGGGCCAGCAGAGCGAGCCGGTCTACCGCATCACCGTCGAGCTGGAGTCGCAGAGCGTGCTGGCTTACGGCAAGCAGCAGCCACTCCAGGCCGGCATGCTGCTGGAGGCAGACGTCCTGCAGGATACCCGCCGGCTTTATGAATGGGTGCTTGAGCCCTTGTACAGCCTGACCGGCAAGCTTTGATGCCGGCCGATCCAGTCGTGAAATACGAATAAACGCGAGCCAGCATGTCCTTCCTCGATAACCTATCCTTCGGGTTCGGCCGCAAACTGCCCCTGATCCTCCAGACCGAGGCGGCGGAGTGCGGCCTGGCCTCGCTCGCCATGGTGGCCGGCTACCATGGTTTCCGCACCGACCTCGCCAGCATGCGGCGCCTGTTCCTGGTCTCGATCAAGGGCACCACCCTGAGCCATCTGATCGCCATGGCCAACGCCATGCAGATGGCGACCCGCCCGGTCAAACTGGAGATGGAGGACATGGCGCAGTTGCGCATGCCCTGCATCCTGCACTGGGAATTCAATCACTTCGTGGTCCTGAAGGAGGTCACCGGCAAGGGCATCGTCATCCACGACCCCTCCCTGGGCATCCGCAAGCTGAGTTGGAACGAGGTCTCCGACTCCTTTACCGGCGTCGCTCTTGAACTGTGGCCGAACACCGGCTTCAAGCCGGCCACCTTCAAGCAGCACATCAAGCTGCGCGAGCTGATGGGCCATGTCACCGGCCTGTACCGTTCGCTGTCCCAGGTGATCCTGCTGGCGCTGTCGCTGGAAGTGTTCGCCCTGGTGTCGCCGTTCTTCCTGCAATGGGTCATCGACAACGTCATCGTTACCGGCGACCGCGACCTACTGACCACCCTGGCGCTCGGCTTCGGCAGATCGGAAGA
>JAAXVP010000490.1 GCA_013335435.1 Thiobacillus sp.
CGCCTGCTACCGCAGCGGCCGCTGGCTGTCCGACCACCGGTTGTGGCCCGGGCTGCGACACCTGGTGATGCTGTTCTACCATTTGTGGTGGAAGTCGGTGGAGGTCGCCACCGGCATCTCGATCTCGCCGGACTGCCGCATCGGGCCGGGACTCTACATCGGTCATTTCGGGGGCATCATCCTGCACACCGACGTCGTGATGGGCGCGCGCTGCAACCTCTCGCAGGGCGTGACCATGGGCCTGGCCTGCGTGGACGGCAAGTGGGGCGTGCCGACGGTCGGCGACCGGGTCTACGTCGCCCCGGGCGCCAAGGTGATCGGGCCGGTCCACCTGGCCAGCGGCACCGTGGTGGGCGCCAACGCCGTGGTCACGCGCAGCACCGAGGAGAACGCGACGGTGGTGGGGATCCCGGCCAGGGAGATCAACCGCAACGGCAGCGGGGAGTTTATCCGGGGATGACTCCGCTGCCGGCAACCAGTGCTTCCCTCGGAGGCGGAACGGGAAACACCGCGCCTGCGGCGCGGGTCCGCCCGATGCCGCGCTACGTACAGGCATCGTTGCCGGTCTTCCTGCTGTTCCTCTCCTTCGTGATCGTACGCTACGTCCAGGCCGGCGAGCGCATGGACATCCTGCGCGCGATCCGCCTCGAATTCCTGCTCGGCGGCGCCTCGATCGTCATGGCCTGCATCCAGATCAGCGTCCGTCGCCCGGAGATCGGGCAGGGCCGGTTGTTGATGATCTCGATCCTGCTGCTGTTCGCCTGCATGATCGTGCAGTTGCCGATGGCGGCCGACCCGGTCCTGGCACGGAAGATCTTCAACGACCGCGCCTTCAAGTTCGCGATGCTCTCGTTCCTGACGGTTGTCTACGTCGAGTCCCCGAAGTACCTGACCTGGTTCCTGGGCGCGTTCCTGTTCTCGATCTTCTACATCACGCTCGAATCGGTGCAGGGCCTGCTCGACGGCGGGCTGTACTGGGAGAACCAGGGCGTGATGCGCCTGCATGGCGCCGTGCCGCTCTATGCACACCCCAACAGCCTGGGCGGTGTCGCGCTGGGCGTGCTTCCCTATATCCTCTACCTGTGGCCGCACACGCCCAAGTGGTACCTGCGCGCCGGCCTGCTGGCGTTGGCTGTCACTTCGTCGATCTGTGTGATCTATTCCGGCTCCCGCACGGCCTACGTGGGCCTTGGGGGCCTTGTGCTCTGGATGTTCTACATCTCCAGGCGAAAGGGCCGCTTTTTCATCCGCGCGGCCCTGATAACGGTGATCATCGTCGCGGTGCTGCCCGACCAGTACATCGACCGCTTCAAGAGCATCGGCGGCAAGGAGAAGGAAGGCAATTCCAAGGGCACGCGGATGGAGATCATCCGCGATGCGTGGACGATCTTCCTGGAGAACCCGCTCGGGGTGGGCGTGGCCTCCTTCCCGGCCAAGCGGATGGAACGGTTCGGGCGCGAGCAGGATACCCACAACCTGTACCTGGAGGTCGCAACCAATCTCGGCATCCAGGGCTTTGTCGTCTTCCTGTTCATGGTGGCATCGCTGATGATCGTCCTGCGCCGTTCGACGATTGCTTTCGAACGTCAGCGACGACGACTTCTGGCCCTGGCGCGGCGCGGCGTGCCGTCACCATTGCGGCGGCAACTGGGAGTCCACGATCGCGACCTGAAATACCTGATCGCGGTGGCCCATGCCACCGGCGGCTTCATCTTCATTCGCCTCATCCTGGGGTTGTTCGGCATGGACCTCTACGAAATCTACTGGTGGTTCGGCTCCGGCATCGCGCTGGTCC
>JAAXVP010000491.1 GCA_013335435.1 Thiobacillus sp.
CCGAACTCTTCTGTGGCGACGACACCTGGCGTGCCGCGGTACTGGCGCTGATGGCGCGCAGCGATCTGGTGGCAATGGACCTCCGCGACTTCGGCCCCGACAATCAGGGCTGCGTGTTCGAGCTGCAGGCCCTGCTCGACCTGGTCCCCGCCCAGCGCGTGGCACTGCTGGTGGACAAGAGCACGCGCCTCGACTTTCTGGACACGACGATCAATGCCTGCCTCGGCCGCGTCCCCGCCACTTCGCCGAACGTACAGGCGCCCGCACGCATGACGCAGGTGAACATTTACGGTGGCGAGCAGGCCGCGGTGGACCAGCTGCTGCGCATGGCAACGCCGGCGGCCTAAGCTGCCGCCACCGAAGCCTGGAGCAATGTGCAAGGCTGGTTGGCCATCCCCCACGCCGCTGCGATCAAGCCTGGACGGCATTTAGCCCTGTTGACCGGAGCCGCCTAATGGGTGGGTGACCCACCCTTCCTATTTCTCTTCTGGGTTGATAAACAAGACCCCGCCTTGCGCTATTTCCCGAGATAATTCGACCCTGTCCCTCATGGCGCTACGTTCAGATTTCCTGATCTCGCCCCGTGTTTTGGGTAGAATTCCGGAACTGTAGTTAGCACTTTTCTTGCGCTGCTTGAAATTGCGTTTGGCATAGTTTGTGCGGCTTGACGAAGCGGGAGGCGACCATGACGAGGCAACTGTTCCTGCCGGGTTTTCCGGATGGCGTGCAGAAGATTGGGAAAGGCGTCGGGATTCTGGAAAAGGACGGCCAGGTAACGTATCTGGTAGGCGCCGACAACTATTTTTCTCACCCGAGCGGCGAAGCTGCGGGCCGACGGTTTGCGCTGACGAGCCTGATGGAAAACGGCTACGTCAAGGCCTGCGAGTTGGAGCGGGGCCTGGGCATCCCGCATCGCACACTGATGAACTGGCTCGGGCAATGCCGGACGAGCGGGCCGGGGTCCTTCTATCGGCAAGCGACGCCGGCGAAGCCAAGGATCATGACTGCGGACAAAGGCGCCGAGTGCGCGCGACTGCTGGCCGAAGGGAAGCGGCCGTCGCAGGTTGCGCGTTTGACCGGCGTGAAGGAATCGACCTTGCGCAAGGCGATTGCCCGCCAGGCGGTACCGAAGTTGCCGGCATCCGACCGCCCCTCATCGAGCGAAGGCAGCAGCAAGAGCGAGCGCAGCCGCGAAGATGCGGCGGCGGCCGACGGCATGGGCACCGCCTGCACGCGGGCCGATGAACGGATAAAGGCCGCGATCGGCGTCGCCACCAGCGCCACCACGCGCTTCGAAGCGGGCCACGACGTGGCAATGGCCGGTTTGCTGGCCGGACTCCCGGCCTTGTGCGCCAATGGACTGCTCAGTGGTCTGGATCGCTACCTCAAGCTCCCGAAGGGATTCTACAGCGCGCTCCACATCGTCCTGGTGCTCGGTTTCATGGCGCTGGCCCGGATTCGGCGTCCGGAAGGATTGCGGCAGGTGCCCCCTGGCGAGTTTGGCAAGGTCATTGGCCTGGATCGCGTACCGGAAGTGCGCACCCTGCGGGAAAAGGTCCACCAGATGGCGAAGACCGGTGACCCGTCCGGCTGGATGAAGGAACTGGCCCGGAACTGGATGGAAGACGATCCCGAAGCCGCCGGGTACCTCTACGCCGACGCCCATATCCGCGTGTACCACGGTGACCAGGCGAAGCTCCCACGGCGCTATGTCTCACGCGAACGTCTGTGCTTGCGAGGCACCAGCGACTATTGGATCAATGATCGACTGGGGCGACCGTTCTTCGTCGTTTC
>JAAXVP010000231.1 GCA_013335435.1 Thiobacillus sp.
CGCGACCCTGAAAAAGTGAAATGGCTGTGTGAAAGAAAACTTGACGTTTAACGACTGAAAGGATTGTGCTATTTCCCGCCTGATTGCAGGTCCCCTAAAGGGATGATATTCCCTTACAGGGTGCTTTGCGACACCTGGGGGGATGCAATTTCCATATCGGTGGAAGGCGACTATATGTCAATTTTTTTGTGAACGATGAGTGGTGCGCCGGTGGCGCACCCTACATGTAACTAATGCAGCTCAGGGTGGGCAGCCCAAAGTTTTGAGATCTTTTCTGTTTCTGCCAGCCCCTTGTCTGCGCTCAGTCTTTGCACATAATTCGTCGACAGACTGATCCACTCTTTTTGAGTTGCGCTGATCCGCCCGTAGCCGTTCTTTTCTTCGTAAATGTTGTATTCCCCGGGGAAGTTTGCCCGCCGCAGCGAAGGATATAGAATTCCGGGTCCCGTCCGCACAAGCAGGTTATAAATGAGGATCTTCAGGGGTTCATAATACTGGTGGATCTCCAGTGACGT
The DNA here is from genome assembly GCA_013335435.1 of Thiobacillus sp. Lineage (GTDB taxonomy): Bacteria > Pseudomonadota > Gammaproteobacteria > Burkholderiales > Thiobacillaceae > Parasulfuritortus. The sequence goes on from JAAXVP010000231.1 coordinate 516, forward strand.
TTCCACATCATTCAGAATGATCAGTTTTTTCTGCCTGGCCAATGATTGAAGCAGACCCAGCAATTGGGCCACCATCTCATGCAGGTTAAAATTTTCCTTTACGAGGCGACGGTTTTCATTCTGGTGACCAGCGAACGGGCGTACCACAACGTCGTCTCGGTCGCCGAACTGGCCCCGGACGACTACCTGCTCAAGCCCTTCAACGCCGAGGTGCTGCGCAACCGCCTGGATGTGATCATGCTGCGCAAGATGGCCTTCAAGGCCGTCCACACCTGCTTCGCCGAGGGTGACCTGGAAGGGGCCATCGAGGGTTGCGATGCGCTCATGCGCAGCAAGCCGCGCTACCTGGTCGACGCCCTGCGCTTCAAGGGCGAGGTGCTCAACGCCATGGGCCGCTTCGACGAGGCCGAGGCGCTATACCGGCAGGTGATGGAAATGCGCGCCGTACCCTGGGCCCGGCTCGGCCTGGCACGCGCCTTGCACGCCATGGGTCGGGAAGAGGAGGCCGAAGGCGTCCTCCTCGACGCCCTGGAAGCCACCCCTGAGTTGATGGCGGCCTACGACCTCCTGGCCGAGGTGCGCGTCGCCGAAAAGGATCTGGCCGGCGCCCAGGCGGCCTTGCAGGAAGGCGCCGCCATCTCCGGCAAGACCGTGCGCCGGCAACAATTGCTGGGGGAGCTGGCCTACGACAACGGCGACCTCGATACCGCCCAGGCCGCCTACCAGGCCGCCCTGGACAAGGGGCGCCATTCCATCTTCGTGACCCACAACGATTTCGGCAACCTGTGCCGGGTGCAGGTCGAAAAGGGTGACCTGGTCGGTGCCATGACCACCCTGAAGAAGGGCAAGGACACCCTGCAAGCCACCTCCGAAGGCCAACTGGTCACGGCCGTGGTGCAGAGCATGGTGCATACCAAGGCCGGTCAGCCCGAGGCGGCCAAGCGCGCCCTCGACGAGGCCAGCAAGCTGCGCGGCAGCGGCGCGCGCGGCGATGGCCGTCTGATGCTGGACCTGGCCGGCTCCTACATGGCGCACGGCCGCAACGAGGAGGGCGACGCGGTGATCGGCGAGGTGGCCAAGAACGCCCACGACAGCGACGCCCTGCTCAGCAAGGCCAAGACCATCTATGCCAACAGCGGCCGCCAGGCCGCCGGCGAGGAACTGCTCAAGCAGGCCACCTCTGAGGTGCGCCAGCTCAACAACGAGGGCGTCTACCTGGCCCAGAAGGGCGATTACGACGGCGCGGTCAAGCGCCTGCTCACCGCGGCCCGGGAGGCGCCGTACAACCCGCGCGTGCTGATGAACGCGGCCTGGGTGCTGCTCCGCGACGTCGACTGCAACGGCCTCAAGGAAACCAATATCCAGGAAGCCCGCCGCCTGCTCGACGAGGTCGAGCGCCTGGCGCCCGGCCACACCCGCCTGCCCGGTCTGCGCACCCATCTGCGCGAGATCGAGGCGCGCTTCGGAATCAGCCGGAGGACGACATGAGCATGGAAGCCAAGGATCTCTACGCGGCCCTGATGCACGAACTCAAGAACAACCTCGGCCTGCTCGCCATGGCCATGGACCGGATACCGCATTCCGGCACCGACGAGCACGACCATCCGCTCGACGAATCGCGCCTGCTCTGCCAGCAGGTGGTCGAGCGCCTGCGCCAGTCGTTGCTGCTTTACAAGGCCAGCAACCATGGCCTGCCATTGGAGATCGACGCCTATTCGCCGCACGAATTCCTGGCCGAGTGCGGCGACGAGGCGGCTTCCCTGGCGCGCGGCCGCCTGCGCATCGATGTCGAGGTGGCCGGCGACGTGCCGGCGATCTGGTTCTTCGACCGCAACCTGGCCGATATCGCCCTCAGCAACGCCATCCACAATTCGCTGGTCTATGCCCGTTCGGTCATCACCCTGCGCGCCGACCTCGTCGACGGCATGCTCTGCTTCTCGGTGCATGACGACTCGAACGGCTACCCGGCCCACATCCTGGAAGCCTTGGCCAACGGCGAGCCGTTCGCCTCCGGCGGTACCGGGCTGGGCCTGCGCCTGGCCCAGATGATCGCCCAGGCCCACACCAACAAGGGCCGGGCCGGCGAACTGCGCCTGGCCAACGACCCCGGCGCCGCGTTCAGCATCTTGCTGCCATGACCGGGTCGTTCCGATATCCCAGGAGTATGCGTCACATGATCAAGAACAAGCCGATCGGCGTATTGATGGTCTGCATGGGCAACATCTGCCGCTCGCCCACCGCCGAGGGGGTGTTCCGCCGCCAGCTCGAGGAGGCCGGCCTGGAACACCTGGTCCAGCTCGATTCCGCCGGCACCCACGACTACCACGTCGGCAAATCGCCCGACCCGCGTGCCAGCCAGGCCGCCTCGAAGCGGGGTTACGACCTGTCGGGCCTGGTCGGCCGCCAGGTCAGCGTAAGCGATTTCCAGGACTTCGACCTGATCCTGGCCATGGACCACGACAACCTGGCCAACCTGATGCGCATCTGCCCGCGCGGACTTGAGCACAAGGTGCGCCTGTTCCTGTCCTTCAGCCCCCGCTACGCCGGCATGGAAGTGCCCGATCCCTACTATGGCGGCCCGCAGGGTTTCGACCGCGTACTCGATATGGTGGAGGACGCCGCGGCCGGCCTGCTGGCCGAGATTCGCCGCCTGCAGACTTGAAATGGCGGCTATCGGCCATAGAACCTCATGACGTAAACCACGAAACAGAGTCATGATCGAACAGCACCCCATAGAAGGCGAGATCGTCGAATCGATCGAGGAGGCCGCCGAAGGTACGGCCGGCCTGCCGGCCCAGACCCTGCCGACGACCGTCCACATCCTGCCGATGACCGACAAGCCGTTCTTTCCGGCCCAGACCCTGCCGTTGGTGATGAACCAGGGCCCCTGGATGGAGTCGGTCAAGCAGATCGGCGATACGCCGCATCGTCTGGTCGGCCTGGTCATGGTGCACGGCGACCAGTCGGACGACGCCAAGCCCGAGGATTTCTACCACATGGGCACCCTGGTGCGCATGCACCACCCCATGCACTCGGACGGCAAGATCCAGTTCATCGCCGAGGGCATCACCCGCTTCAAGGTGGTCGAATGGATCTCCGGCAAGCCGCCGTATGTCGCCCGCGTCGAATATCCGCAGCAGTCGCCGCGCCAGAACCATAGCGAAGAGGTGAAGGCCTACGCCCTGGCGATCATCAACGCGATCAAGGAACTGCTGCCGCTCAACCCGCTGTACTCGGAAGAACTGAAGTTCTTCCTCAACCGCTTCTCGCCCAACGAGCCGGCCCTTCTGACCGACTTCGCCGCCAGCCTGACCACGGCACCCAAGGCCAAGCTCCAGGAGGTGCTCGACGCGGTCAACCTGCGCCGGCGCATGGAGAAGGTCCTGGTCCTGATCAAGAAGGAACTGGAGGTGGCCAAGCTGCAGAGCCAGATCCAGGAAAAGGTCGAGGAGAAGATGACCCAGCAGCAGCGCGAGTTCTTCCTGCGCGAGCAGCTCAGGGCGATTCAGAAGGAGCTGGGCATCGCCAAGGACGACCGCACCGCCGACCTGGAGCTGTACAAGGAGCGGGTGAAGAAACTGAAGCTGCCCGAGCACGCCGACAAGAAGATCGGCGACGAGATGACCAAGCTGTCCGGCCTGGAGCATGGCTCGCCGGAATACACCGTCACCCGCAACTACCTGGACTGGCTGACCAGCCTGCCCTGGGGCAAGCACACCAAGGACAAGCTCAACCTGGAGCGGGCGCGCAAGATACTCGACCACGACCACGACGGCCTCGACGACGTCAAGGAACGCATCGTCGAGTTCCTCGCCGTGGGCGCCCTGAAGGGCGAGGTGGCCGGCTCCATCCTGCTCCTGGTCGGCCCGCCCGGCGTCGGCAAGACCTCGATCGGTCGCTCGGTGGCCAACGCACTGGGGCGCAAGTTCTACCGCTTCTCGGTCGGCGGCATGCGCGACGAGGCCGAGATCAAGGGCCACCGGCGCACCTACATCGGCGCCATGCCGGGCAAGTTCATCCAGGCGATCAAGGAGGTCGAGTCGGAGAACCCGGTCATCATGCTCGACGAGGTCGACAAGATCGGCGCCTCCTACCAGGGCGACCCGGCCTCGGCGCTATTGGAAGTGCTCGACCCGGAGCAGAACGCGGAATTCCTCGACCATTACCTCGATGTCCGCTTCGACCTGTCCAAGACGCTCTTTATTTGCACCGCCAACCAGCTCGACACCATCCCCGGCCCCTTGCTCGACCGTATGGAGACGATCCGCCTGTCCGGCTACCTGACCGAGGAAAAGCTGGCCATCGCCAAGCATCATCTCTGGCCCAAGCAGCTCAAGAAGGCCGGCCTGACCCGTGGCCAGGCCAACATCACCGACGGCGCCATCCGCCGGATCATCGACGGCTACGCCCGCGAGGCCGGGGTACGGCAGCTGGAGCAGAACCTGGGCAAGGTGATCCGCAAGGCGGCGGTCCGGATCGTGCGCAACGAGGCGACCAAGGTGCACGTCACCGCCTCCGACCTGGAGACCCTGCTCGACCAGCCCGCCTACGTGCGCGAGAAGCCGCAGACCGGCATCGGCGTGGTCACCGGCCTGGCCTGGACCGCCCTGGGCGGGGCGACGCTCACCATCGAGGCGACCAAGGTCCACACCCTCAACCGCGGCTTCAAGCTGACCGGCAAGCTGGGCGAGGTGATGAAGGAATCGGCCGAGATCGCCTACAGCTACATCTCCAGCCATCTCAAGGCCTACCGGGGCGATCCGAAGTTCTTCGACGCCGCCTTCGTGCACCTGCACGTGCCGGAAGGGGCGACGCCCAAGGACGGCCCGTCGGCCGGCATCACCATGGCCACGGCCTTGTTGTCCCTGGCCCGCAACGACAAGATCGGCCGGCCCCTGGCCATGACCGGCGAGTTGACCCTGACCGGCCAGGTCCTGGCCATCGGCGGTGTGCGCGAGAAGGTCATCGCCGCCAAGCAGGTCGGCATTCATGAGCTGATCCTGCCGGAGCAGAACCGGCCCGATTTCGAGCGCCTGCCGGACTACGTCAAGGACGGCATCGAGGCGCATTTCGTCCGGCATTACAAGGACGTGGCGCGGATTGTCTTCGATGCCTGAAGCTGCCGCAGGAAGCGTTGCTCCCTCACCCCTAACCCCTCTCCCGGCGGG
>JAAXVP010000232.1 GCA_013335435.1 Thiobacillus sp.
GGCGGTCGAGGTAGTCGCCCGCCTGGCGCGCGCGCTGCTCGACGACAGCTATCGGGACGACGACCCCTGGATTGCCGAGGGCCGTGCCCTGTTCGCCCTGGCCCAGGATCGGCTGGACAGCAACCACACGTCCTGGGAGATCGGCGTCCAGCTCGCCCACAGCTTCGGCCAGAAGCGCATCCCGTTCAACCCGCGCAGCGACATGCTCAGCGCGCCGTATCGCGACGACAACCGCTATTTCTGGGAATTCGAGGAGTTCGATTTCGCCAAGGCGGCCAATGCCGGCTACGAGTCCATCAAGCAGGTGCGCAAGTACGTCAACGTGATGGAGATGGCCAACGAGATCGACGTCGAGACCGCCGGCGACGATGCCGAGGAAATCTGGGTCCTGGGCACCGAGCTGTTCCCCTACGAGAACATCGGCGACGAGAGCGGCGGCAAGAGCTTCAACGAACTGGAGGGCAAGGAGCCGGTATCCGACCCCTTCCACTATTCGGAATGGGATTACCAGATCCAGCTGGAGCGCCCGGCCTGGGCCACGGTGCTGGAGAAGCGCGCCAAGTCGGGCGACCTGGCGGTCATCGACGCCATCACCGCGCAGTACAAGCGCGAGATCCATCGCATGAAATTCCTGCTCGACGCCATGCAGCCACAGGGCGTGCAGCGTATCCGCAGGCTGGAGGACGGCGACGAGATCGACATCAATGCCGCCATCGCCAGCATCACCGACATCCGCCTGGGCAACCAGCCCGATCCCCGCATCATGATGCGTTCGGTCAGGAAGACCCGCGACTTCTCGATCCTGGTCCTGCTCGACCTGTCGGAATCGACCAACGACAAGGTCCAGGACCAGGACTACTCGGTGCGCGAACTGACCCAGCAGGCCTGCGTGCTGCTTGCCGACGCCATCGACAAGGTGGGCGATCCGTTCGCCATCCATGGCTTCTGCTCGGACGGTCGCCACGATGTCGAGTACTACCGCTTCAAGGATTTCGACCAGGTATGGGATGAAACGCCGAAGGCGAAGCTGGCCGGCATGACCGGGCAGCTTTCCACCCGGATGGGCGCGGCCATCCGGCACGCCGGCCATCACCTGCAGATGCAGCGCTCGGCCAAGAAACTGCTCATCGTCATCACCGACGGCGAGCCGGCGGACGTGGACGTGCGCGATCCGCAGTACCTGCGCTACGACACCAAGAAGGCGGTGGAGGAAATCGCCAAGTTCGGGGTGACGACGTATTGCATGAGCCTGGACCCGCGGGCGGATAATTACGTATCGCGCATCTTCGGCCAGAAGAACTACATGGTCGTCGATCACGTCCAGCGGCTGCCGGAAAAGCTGCCACTACTGTATGCGGGATTAACGCGATGACACCGTCGGTTCATATCTACGCCGGCCTAACCCGATAAGGAAAGACACGAAGTCATGACCAACAGCTACCCAGGCTTCCACAACGACAGGCACGGCATCACCCAGCTCGGACGCATCGTCCTCGACGGCTGGCTGTTCGGCTTCATCCCGGAGACCGAGGACTGCGCCGGCTGGGAGGTCGGCCGCATGCAGGCCCTGATGGACCGGGTCGAAAAGGAATGGGACAAATACGGCGGCCTGCCCAGCCGCCTGCCGGACGAACTGCGCCGGCGCCATAGCGAACTCTATGACCGCGCCATGGCCGAGGCGCGCGGCAAGGGCTGGGATCCGGAGCTGGGCGAGGACGAGTGACTTCGGGTCAGGCCGGCGACCGGACCGGGGCGCAACAGCCTTGCGGTAAACATGCCCCGACTCTGGTCGCGCGGTTATTTCCGTCGTTCGAACTTCAATAGCCTGGCCGGTCCGTCCGGCCGTTCCTTGTCGGCCAGGGCGGCCAGCGCCTTGGGAAACTCGCCCTGCAGGCGGCGCATGATCTCGGCGCCGTCGTCCCGGTAGTAGACCGCCTCATACGGCACGGGCGCATCCAGGGACGAGCGGGCCTGGGGCCGGAAGTCCCGCCAGGCGACCGCCACCCAGCTCTTTTCCAGATGGTCGACGAAGACGATCTCCTCGGCATCGGCAATGGCCAGGAACTGCATCGGCCGGATCGGTACGAACAGGGCGCCGGGACTGCGTTCCAGCAGGATGTGAGCCAGATTGTAGGTGGCCGCCGGCAGTTGCCGTTCCTCGCGCGCCAGCGCGGGTTCGCGGAATACGGTTATTTCCATCGGGTTGCCTCAACCGGTCAAAGGAAGCCCGCCATGTGCGGGGCCTGGGTCAGCACGAACTTCGCGAAGGCGCTCGCGGCCAGGGAAAAATGCTTGTTGCGACGGTGTACCAGGTGCCACTGGCGGCGGATCGGAAAGCCTTCGACATCGAGTGAGATCAGGCGGAGGGCGGCCAGTTCCAGCAACACCGTGTGGCGCGACACCACGCCCAGGCCGAGACCGGCCTCGACCGACTGCTTGATGGCCTCGTTCTTGTTCATTTCCATCGCGGCCTTCAGGGCCAGGCCGTGGGACTGAAAAAAGGCCTCGGTGGCGACGCGGGTGCCCGAGCCGGGTTCGCGGGCGACGAAGTCCTCTTCGGCGATGCGGGCCAGGGGGATGTTCTTGGCTTTCGCCAGGGGGTGGTTGAGCGGGGCGATCACGACCAGCGGATTTTCCATGAACGGGGTCGATTCCAGGTCGTGCCCGGCCGGCGGCTGGCCCATCAGGGCCAGATCGACCTCGTTGTTGGTCAACTGCTCCAACAGGTTTTCCCGGTTCACCACGTTGAGGGTGATGCGCACCTCGGGGTGCTCGTGCCGGAACCGGCTGATCAGGCGGATGGCGAAGTTGCTCACGGTGCTCACCACGCCCACGGTGAGCTCGCCCTGCTTGAGGCCGCGCAGATCGTTGAGGGTGTCCTCCAGGTCGACCAGCTGTTGGCCGATGGCCTGGCTGGCGCGCAGGACTTCGCGGCCCACCTCGGTCAGGAACAGCTTCTTGCCCAGCTGCTCGAACAGCGGCCGGCCGAGCGCTTCCTCAAGTTGCTTGATCTGCATCGACACGCCGGGCTGCGACAGATGCAACTCCTTGGCGGCACGCGAAAAGGAGAGGTGCCGGGCGGCCGCCTCGAAGACCTGTAGTTGGCGCAGGGTAAGGTGCAACATGGCTTTATTATAAGTTTATGCTTATGGTCTTCATAAAAAATCGTGAATATTTATTATGAATCGACGCCGGTATAGTGCACCCCGTTCGCTGTAGGGTTAAGCCGGTCCGAGCGGCCCGGTACGGGTAGTCGATATTCATATCTTATAAGGAGCAACTCATGGATCAATCCGCACGTTACGCCGACCTCTCCCTCAAGGAAGAAGATCTGATCAAGGGTGACAAGCACATTCTCGTCGCTTATCACATGGAACCGGCGGCCGGCTATGGCTACCTGGAAGTTGCGGCCCACATCGCTGCCGAGTCTTCCACCGGTACCAACGTCGAAGTCTCCACCACCGACGACTTCACCAAGGGCGTCGACGCTCTGGTGTACTTCATCGATGAAGCCAAGGGCGTGATGAAGGTCGCCTACCCGAACGAGCTGTTCGACCGCAACGTCACTGACGGCCGTGCCATGATCGTTTCCTTCCTGACCCTGGCGATCGGTAACAACCAGGGCATGGGCGACGTCAAGAACCTGCAGATGCAGGACTTCTATGTTCCCTGGTCCATGCTGCGCCTGTTCGACGGCCCGTCCAAGGACATCACCGACCTGTGGGACATCCTGGGTCGTCCGCGTCAGAACGGCGGCTACATCGCCGGCACCATCATCAAGCCCAAGCTGGGCCTGCGTCCCGAGCCGTTCGCCAAGGCCGCCTACCAGTTCTGGCTCGGTGGCGACTTCATCAAGAACGACGAGCCCCAGGGCAACCAGGTGTTCTGCCCGGTCAAGAAGGTGTTCCCGCTGGTGTATGACGCCATGAAGCGCGCCATGGACGAAACCGGCCAGGCCAAGCTGTTCTCCGCCAACATCACCGCCGACGACTACCACGAGATGTGCGCCCGCGCCGATTACATCCTGGAAACCTTCGGCCCGGACGCCAACAAGGTGGCCTTCCTGGTCGACGGCTACGTCGGCGGCCCCGGCATGGTGACCACCGCTCGTCGCCAGTACCCCGACCAGTACCTGCACTACCACCGTGCCGGCCACGGCGCCGTCACCTCCCCGTCTTCCAAGCGCGGCTACACCGCCTTCGTGCTGGCCAAGATGTCCCGCCTGCAGGGTGCCTCCGGCATCCACGTCGGCACCATGGGCTACGGCAAGATGGAAGGCGGCAAGGATGACCGCGTCATCGCCTACATGATCGAGCGCGATTCCGTGGACGGTCCGTACTACCACCAGGAATGGCACGGCATGAAGCCGACCACCCCGATCATCTCCGGTGGCATGAACGCCCTGCGTCTGCCCGGCTTCTTCGAGAACCTGGGCCACGGCAACGTCATCAACACCTCCGGCGGCGGCTCCTACGGCCACATCGACAGCCCGGCGGCCGGCGCGATCTCCCTGCGCCAGTCCTACGAGTGCTGGAAGGCCAAGGCCGACCCGATCGAGTTCGCGAAAGAGCACAAGGAATTCGCCCGTGCCTTCGAGTCCTTCCCGGGCGACGCCGACAAGCTGTATCCGGGCTGGCGCGAGAAGCTGGGCGTGCACAAGTAATAGGCACGTACAGCCACGCTGAAACGAGGAAACGCCCCCGGTACGCTGGGGGCGTTTTTCTTGCAACGATTATTCATTCGTCATTCCCGCGCAGGCGGGAATCCAGAGGGAGTCCAACCCTGCACAGTCCTGGATTCCCGCCTGCGCGGGAATGACGTGTTGAACGGAGTGCAATCATGACTGACAAAGAGCAATACAAGGTCCACAAGGAACCCTACTACCAGCCCCAGGCCAACGAGGTCGCCCTGTACGAGGCCGCCTACCGCAACCGCCTGCCGGTGATGGTGAAAGGCCCGACCGGCTGCGGCAAGTCGCGCTTCGTCGAGTACATGGCCTGGAAGCTCTCCAAGCCCCTGATCACCGTGGCCTGCAACGAGGACATGACCGCCTCCGACCTGGTCGGCCGCTACCTGCTCGAAGCCAACGGCACCCGCTGGCTGGACGGCCCGCTGACCACCGCGGCCCGCATCGGCGCCATCTGCTACCTCGATGAAATCGTCGAGGCGCGCCAGGACACCACCGTGGTGATCCACCCGCTGACCGATCACCGCCGTACCCTGCCGCTGGACAAGAAGGGCGAACTGATCCAGGCGCATCCCGACTTCCAGCTGGTGATCTCCTACAACCCCGGCTACCAGTCGCTGATGAAGGACTTGAAGCAGTCGACCAAGCAGCGCTTCACCGGTTTCGACTTCGACTATCCGGATGCCGAGCTGGAGACCACCATCCTGGCCAAGGAAACCGGCCTCGACGAGGCGACCGCGGGCAAGCTGGTGAAGATCGGCCAGACCGCCCGCAACCTCAAGGGCCATGGCCTGGACGAAGGGATCTCCACCCGCCTGCTGGTCTACGCCGCCACCCTGATCAAGGACGGCGTCGAGCCGCGCGACGCCTGCCGCATGGCCCTGGTGCGCCCGATCACCGACGACGCCGACATCCGCGAGACCCTGGACCACGCCATCGACGCGACGTTTGCGTGATTTTCTCCCTCTCCCGCCGGGAGAGGGTCGGGG
>JAAXVP010000233.1 GCA_013335435.1 Thiobacillus sp.
TGCTCTTCACTGAACCGGCTTTTCTTCACTGCTCCCTCCTTACGGGTCAGGAGCCATCCTCTCAAGTTTTAACTGGTCCGAAAATCCCGGGGCAGGTCAGAGTGACCTACCGGTCTCTGGGAAACAAACTCGGTGATCTGGACAGAGGCACCACGACCTGGTGGCACAACAACCCAGACAAGGCGAAGTGTCTGGTGGAACTCCTAGAAATCTCCTTGGAAGACCTTGGGCTGCATGAGAGGGCAAACGATGGCGACTTCCATTTTCGGGAGTTTCCCGAACTACCACCGCTTGACTTGAAGCGTGACGACGGTTGGCAGATAGGACTTGAGGAGCTTGATCCACTTCAGGACGTGGACAGTGAGCGATTTGGGAAGAAGGATCTAGGTGATTGGCTGGGGCCTTATCCTGCCTGGATCAGGCAACCTCCGACCGGGTTCAACTGGCTGAAGGTTTCCGACGACTTGAACAGACATCTACTCGCACAGAAACTTAAGGCGTCTGGACGTTACGAAGTTGTAGTTGCGGAAACTCTGGCCGCAGTGGCAATACGGCTGAGGAATTCGAAGCCGGTCATTGTCGCGGTGGAAAGGGATGGAGGGGGCGATGACTTGGCTGCACTGGCAGAACGCCCGGAGGATGCAGGTATCCTGATCATTGCTCCCTTCATGTTTGCCTCACGCGAGGAAATATCATCTGCGGAATGGATGAGTTGGGAAGCACGAACTGCCCGGGGAAAAGAAGGACGGAAATTTGATCTTACAGCGAAGCGTTTTGCACCACGAGAATCAATACAACGGTGGGAACTTAAGAAGGTCATTGATTGGCGCGAGCAGCTGCTGTGTTGGGTTGAACGGCGTCTGAACCGCAGCAATGTTGATACGCACTTTAGTGCGCAGGCTATTCAAGATTGGCTGAAGTCCTTTGATCCGGCCGGACTCTGGTTCCGTACCACGTCCGACTTGCTGCAGCTGTGTCACCTTGCTCATTGCCATTCGGAGAAGCGTCTGCCGAAAGCCAGAGATACTCAAGCTGGCACCCGTCTAGCTCAGCTGCTTTTCGTGAGGGAACCGGTAGCCAAGCAGTACGTGATGGAAGAGATGACGTGGTTGCGCTGGCAAAGCAAGCTGCCTTGGGAGCGACCATTATCACTTAGAGACTGGCTGGAAATATCGGGGGGAACGGGAGCAAAGGTAACTCGCACAAATCTCGAAGAGATCGTGGCTGGTATAACTGTTCGGGAACGCAAAGAAATAGCGGATCGCGTCGCTGTTTGGGTGGAACTTGGTAATCCACATGCCCTATTAGAAAGCGGGCTGCTGAGAGAAGTTACGCGAGGGGCGTTCGATTACCAAAACCGCACCTTTGTTCGTTTGCTGGTCAGGGACAGGCTGATGGCCCAGATCGCCAATGATTCATTGAGCAAATGGGCACTGAGTTGTTTCGACCCGACTCGGCGCACCCTAATAGATGCTGCATTGGACGCGGCCCCCTTGGATTCACTGGCCAAGGCCGCTCACCGTCTAAGAGATGAGTCCGGCGGTTCGGCGCAGTCCTTAGCAGCCGCTGAGGCGTTATTTGTTGCAATCGGCAAACGAATTGCAAAGCAGGAAAACATTCCGGTCACCTTATATTCAGTAGCAACCCAGGTGATCAGGCACCTCGACACTTCCGACGACGGAATGTTGGCCCAGCCGTGGACCCGCCCAATGGAAACCATTGATGACCAACTGGCTTGGCTATGTGCGTGCTGGTCGTGGAGTCTGTTGCCGGAAACTGTTGTCGATGGCGTTCCTGGATGGTTGTTTCCGGGTTGGGCGAAGGCATCGACAGACTTGCCCTATTGGCTTGAGCAGTTGATGCCTGATAAGAAAGCCGAGGACTTATCGTCTAGTTTCAGGGCTTATTGGCAGGTGTTGGTTGAGTGGGCCAAGGAAATCGACTGTCCTGGTGAATCATGGCCGGCGATGATGGTTGCCCCGTTTCTGGTCAAGGCCATGAAAGGGGGGGGGCCAGCCCGAAGCGCCTGGTGGAGGAAGTTGATCGGGCAGGATTGGGCTGAAAAGTTGCTCCTCGAATGCTGCGAGCAGGTTGGTAAGGATGCCGCTTCGCGCGTGTGGCCAAGTTTAGTTATGGCAGAGAGGGAAGTGGCAGAAAGACCAAACAAGGAAGAGGATGATGAACCCCCACTGTACAAGTTCGAGCGTTCCAGAATTCGCTTTTGGCTAATTGGGCAGCTGAAACCAACAGAAGTACTGCGTGGGCTGAACAACGATGATCTCGTCTATCTGGCCCATCGGCCGGAGTCTCTACCACCAGAGGTGAGAGCGGACTTGCTGTTGTCTGTGAAGGATTGCCTGCCCTTTATGTGGCCTGGAGAGAGTCGGGCGTTTCTGGAACGATTCGGCTTTCACGCGGCACCCGCACTGGAGGCTTTCCTAGGACACGAGGTGATTGGTCTTGCCGCTACCCAATATCTGTGGCGTTGGAATCCGGTTCGTGCACTCACTCTGCTAGCTGAAAAGGACGTTGTGACCACCAGCGTGCGAAATGCTCTGTATTGGGACTGCACGCCACAGTATTTTCCCCAAGCTTTGGCGTTACTCGCGAAAGATCCCGAAGTATTCGATCGCGAAGAGCGGCAACGTTGGATCAGGAGATATTTGCCGAATGCAGGATTACATGCAGTTCCCGCGCTGGAGCTTTTGAAAACCGAGTAAACGATCTACATCAAGCGGATTTCAGTACGCATTGAGGCCAAGCGGCAGGCTGCCGATTGAATCCGCAGATCAATTGCCGACCGATTTGGGCCGCTGGCCCAAGGTCGGATTCGGCCGATAGGCCGCTCATCTCTAATGCCATAACGACGACCGACAACGCCAACCTTGCCGACTCCAGCCTGCCTGCAAAGGCCCCAAAGTCCCTCCGGCTATTGCCCGAAGAACTCCTTCACCTTGTCCATGAACCCCTTGGCGCGCGGGTTGTGCTTGCCCTCGTGGCCGCAGCAGGTGTCGAACTCGCGCAGCAGTTCCTTCTGGCGTTCGGTCAGGTTGATCGGCGTCTCCACCACGACGTGGCAGTGCAGGTCCCCCGGCGCCTGGCTGCGCACACCCTTGATGCCCTTGCCGCGCAGGCGGAACACCTTGCCGCTCTGGGTCTCGGCCGGGATCTTGATGCTGGCCTGGCCTTCCAGGGTCGGGATGGTGATCTCGCCGCCCAGGGCCGCGGTGGCGAAGGAGATCGGCATCTCGCAGTGCAGGTCGTTGTGGTCGCGGGTGAACACCGCGTGCTGCTTGAGGTGGACCTGGACGTAGAGGTCACCGGGCGGGCCACCGTTGATGCCGGCTTCGCCCTCGCCGGCGAGGCGGATGCGGTCGCCCTCGTCGACCCCGGACGGGATGCGTACCGACAGGGTCTTGTGCTGCTTGACCCGGCCCTCGCCGTGGCAATGGGTGCAGGGGTCGGCGACCACCCGGCCGCTGCCGTGGCAGCGCGGGCAGGCCTGCTGGATCGAGAAGAAACCCTGCTGCATGCGCACCTGGCCGTGGCCGCCGCAGGTCGGGCAGGTGACCGGCTCGGTACCCGGCTTGGCGCCGCTGCCGTGGCAGTGTTCGCACTCGGACAGGACCGGGATGCGGATCTTGGTCTCGGTGCCGCGCGCGGCCTCTTCCAGGGACAGTTCCAGGTTGTAGCGCAGGTCGGCGCCCCGATAGACCTGGGAGCGCCCGCCCCGGCCGCCCCCGCCGCCGAAGATGTCGCCGAAGATGTCGCCGAAGGCGTCGGCGAAGTCGCGGAAACCGGCCCCGCCCGCCCCCGCGCCGCCCATCGACGGGTCGACGCCGGCATGGCCGTACTGGTCGTAGGCGGCCTTCTTCTGCGGATCGGAGAGGATCTCGTAGGCCTCCTTGGCCTCCTTGAATTTCTCCTCGTGCGACTTGTCACCCTGGTTGCGGTCAGGGTGGTGCTTCATGGCCAGCTTCTTGAAGGCCTTCTTGATCTCGTCGTCGGAGGCGGTCTTGGAGACGCCGAGAACTTCGTAATAATCCCGCTTAGACATGCATACCCCATTCGGCAAAACGGCCGGGCCGAGGAGTTTCCCCCTGCAACCCGGCCTGTTCAGGACGCTCGCGGCGGCCTGCGATCCTTACTTGTCCTTGACTTCCTCGAACTCGGCGTCGACCACGTCGTCGTCGGCCTTGTGGGCGCCACCGGCACCGGCCTCGGCACCCGGCTGGCCACCCTGCTGGGCGTACATCTGCTCGGCCAGCTTGTGGCTGGCCTGGCCCAGGGCCTCGGTCTTGGCGTCGATCTCGGCCTTGTCGCCGGACTTGATGGCGGCCTCGCATTCAGTGATGGCTTCCTCGATTTTGGCCTTCTCGTCGGCCGAAACCTTGTCGCCGTAGTCCTTCAGGGCCTTCCTGACCGAATGCACCATGGCGTCGGCCTGGTTGCGCGCGGTGGCCAGCTCGAAGGCCTTGTGGTCCTCGGCGGCATGGGCCTCGGCGTCCTTCACCATCTGCTGGATCTCGGACTCGGACAGGCCCGAGTTGGCCTTGATGGTGATCTTGGCCTCTTTGCCGGTGCCCTTGTCCTTGGCGCTAACGTGCAGGATGCCGTTGGCGTCGATGTCGAAGGTGACCTCGATCTGGGGCATGCCGCGCGGCGCCGGCGGGATGTCGGTCAGGTTGAACTGGCCCAGCGACTTGTTGCCCGAGGCCATCTCGCGCTCGCCCTGGAGGACGTGGATGGTCACCGCGCTCTGGTTGTCGTCGGCGGTCGAGAACACCTGGCTGGCCCGGGTCGGGATGGTGGTGTTCTTGGTGATCAGCTTGGTCATCACGCTACCCAGGGTCTCGATGCCCAGGGACAGGGGGGTAACGTCCAGCAGCAACACGTCCTTCACCTCGCCTTGCAGCACGCCGCCCTGGAAGGCGGCGCCGACGGCGACGGCCTCGTCAGGGTTGACGTCCTTGCGCGGCTCGCGGCCGAAGAACTCCTTCACCACTTCCTGGACCTTGGGCATGCGGGTCATGCCGCCGACCAGGATGACGTCGCCGATGTCGGAGATCTTGACGCCGGCATCCTTGATGGCGACCTTGCAGGGCTCGATGGTGCGCTTGATCAGCTCCTCGACCAGTGACTCGAACTTGGCCCGGGTGATCTTCTGCACCAGGTGCTTCGGGCCGCTGGCGTCGGCGGTGATGTAGGGCAGGTTGATCTCGGTCTGGGTCGACGAGGACAGTTCGATCTTGGCCTTCTCGGCGGCTTCCTTGAGGCGCTGCAGGGCCAGAACGTCGTTCTTCAGGTTGACGCCCGACTCCTTCTTGAACTCGTCAATGATGTAGTCGATCAGGCGCTGGTCGAAGTCCTCGCCGCCCAGGAAGGTGTCGCCGTTGGTGGACAGCACCTCGAACTGGTGCTCGCCCTCGATCTCGGCGATCTCGATGATGGAGATGTCGAAGGTGCCGCCACCCAGGTCGAACACGGCGATCTTGCGGTCGCCTTCCTGCTTGTCCATGCCGAAGGCCAGGGCCGCGGCGGTGGGCTCGTTGATGATCCGCTTCACTTCCAGGCCGGCGATGCGGCCGGCGTCCTTGGTGGCCTGGCGCTGGCTGTCGTTGAAGTCACCGAGGCGGTCATCACCGTGCCGGCCTACTTCAACG
>JAAXVP010000234.1 GCA_013335435.1 Thiobacillus sp.
CGGCATCACCGTGCTGATGGTCACCCACGAGCCCGACATGGCGGCCTACGCGCACCGCATGGTGCATTTCATCGACGGCCGCGTCGCCCAGGACGCGGCCAACCCGAACCCGACCACGGCGGCGCCCGGCCCACCGATACCCGAAGAGGCCAGCTGATGCTGTACAGCGTCTTCATGCTGGCGCTGCGCTCGATCCTGCGCAACCTGCTGCGCTCCTTCCTCACCATCCTGGGCATCGTGATCGGGGTCGGCGCGGTGATCACCATGGTCACCCTGGGCAACGGCGCCACCCAGGCTATCAAGACCCAGATCGCCGGCCTCGGCACCAACCTCTTGATGGTGCGGCCGGGCCAGCGCTCGGGGCCGGGCGGGGGTGGCGGCGGGGGGGGTGGCGGTGGCGTGCCGCAATTCAAGGAAGGCGACGCCGAGGCCATCGCGGCGCAGATCGGCGGCGTCGCCGCGGTCGCCCCCGAGGGCCGCGCCAGCGCCACCGTGGTGGCCAACGGGCGCAACTGGTCCACCAGCGTCATCGGCAGCAGCAACGCCTGGTTCGACACCGGCAACTGGAAGCTGGCCAGCGGCCGCATCTTCGAGGCCGACGAACAACTCGCCGGCGCCGCCGTGTGCCTGATCGGCGAGACCGTGCGGCGGGAGATCTTCGACGGCACGCCCGGCCAGACCGGCCTGGGCAAGCCACTGGTGGTACGCAAGTTCTCCTGCACGGTGATCGGCATCCTGGCCGCCAAGGGCCAGAGCGGCATGGGCGACCAGGACGACATCGTGGTGGTGCCCCTGCGCACCCTCCAGCGCCGCGTCACCGGCAGCCTCAAGGTCGCCACCCTGCTGGTGTCGATGCGCGACGGCAGCGACAGCACCCTCATCAAGGCCAGCCTGACCGAGTTGCTGCGCGAGCGCCGCAAGCTGGCCGAGGGAGACGACGACAACTTCAACATCTTCGACACCCAGCAACTGGCCGAAACCCTGTCGAGCACGACCCAGGTGCTGACCACCCTGCTCGGCGCCGTGGCCGCGGTGAGCCTCCTGGTCGGCGGCATCGGCATCATGAACATCATGCTGGTCAGCGTCACCGAGCGGACCCGCGAGATCGGCCTGCGCCTGGCCATCGGCGCGCTGGAACATGAAGTGTTGTTGCAGTTCCTGATCGAGGCGGTGGTGTTGTCGGCGCTGGGCGGCGTGGTCGGGATCGTCATCGCCACCGGGGCGTCCTGGGGGCTGGCCAACCTGATGGACGTGCCTTATGCCTTCGACCCCTTCATCAACCTGCTGTCGCTGGCCTTCTCGGCCGGCATCGGCGTCCTGTTCGGCTACTTCCCGGCCCGGCGCGCCGCCCGCATGGACCCCATCGAGGCGTTGCGCCACGAGTGAGCGTCACCCCTAGGCCATGAGGGCATCGCGCACACGTTCCAAACGGGTGAGAACTTCCTTGCCCAATGCGTGCACTTCCGGCCGCTCCACCAGTTGGAGTACAGCGGCCGGGTCCATGAAGGCGACGGTGATCCTACCCGTCGCGTTCTCTCGCACCACCACGTTGCAGGGCAACAGCAGGCCAATGTCCGGCTCGGCGGCGATGGCCTTGTAGGCGAGTTGCGGATTACAGGCGCCAAGAATCCGATACGGCAGGACATCCACGCCCAACTTGGCCTTCATGGTGGCCTGAACGTCGATATCGGTCAGGACGCCGAAGCCCTCTTGTTTCAGGGCTTCGGTAACCTTGGCCACGGCCTTCTCGAAGGGCACATCGAGATTGATCGAAAATCCATACATTTGCTTGGTTCCCTTAGGTAATCGTCTTCACTGTTTTCGACTGGGACGAGCGTAGCTGTCCTGCTCGGCAAGGCCGATGGTCTGGCGTTGGTCACCGGCACCTTCCGGCATGACGTCACCTTCCCACTTTCTGACCGATGCCTTCTGTGCGCTAGCGCCCAGACAATGACCAGCCGGCACGCCAGCCTATGCGTGACTGGCAGCCTGGGTGAACAGTTCCCCAGTGATGCCATGGCAAGGTCAACGGCGGGAGGCGCCTAGCAGCTACTCCCCTTGAGAACGCAGGCAATAGCAGCACCAGGAGATCAAGTCATGCCCAAAGCCAAGAACCAGGCCAAGCCAGGCAGTACGATGGCCAAACCCGTCCCGTCAGAGCCCTTGCTCACCGACATCGGCATCCTGCGGGAACGCGCCCGCAAGCACATCATGGATGGCGCGGTCACCGCGGGCTATCGCGCGGATCGAGGTACCGTCATCAAGTTGTTGAACGAGGCCTTGGCCACGGAACTGGTCTGTGTCCTGCGCTACAAGCGCCATTACTTCATGGCCACCGGCATCAACGCAGACACGGTGGCGGCGGAGTTTCTGCTCCATGCCAACGAGGAACAGGGCCATGCCGACCTGATCGCCGCTCGCATCGTCCAGCTCCAGGGCGAACCCGATTTCAACCCGGAAGGCCTGGCCACCCGCAGCCACGCGGAATATGTCGAGGGCGATGGCTTGCTGGACATGATCAAGGAAGATCTGGTCGCGGAACGCATCGCCATCGACAGCTATGGCGAAATGATCCGGTACATCGGCGACAAGGATGTCAGCACCCGCCGCATGCTGGAAGACATCCTGGCCATGGAAGAAGAACACGCGAACGACTTGTCCTCCATGCTGGACGGCATGAGGGCAAGCTGATTCCCGGCTCAGGCCGGGGTCCAGTTGAAAGGGTGGGTTCACGCGTTCGCGGAAATAACGAAACCGTATCATGCCGCGACTCGATAAGGCTTTCTTTAGGTTGACTAAAGAACTTGGCAATACCCCCGTCCAAGGGGCGTCCCTATCCTGTCTGCCATCGTACGGGCAAGGCTTTGCGGGCCGGGCCCACGATGACGCAAATACAGAGTGAGCCAGACCCAAGCCAGGAGGAGGCTGCATGAAACCGATGACGGACTGGATCAAAAAACGCCAGTCGCTCAGGACGGATGCCGAGGCGATGCTGTCCCGATTGTCACCGGAGGCGGAATCGGCCCCGCCCGCCAATGTGATCCTGCATGAACTACTGGTCCACAAGGTCGAGCTGGAGATGCAGATCGAGGAGTTGCGCCGGGCCCATGACGCCATGGAAGAGGCGCGGGACCGCTACCTGGACCTCTATGACTTTGCCCCGGTGGGCTACATCACGCTGAACCGGGACTGCCTGATCAGCGAGGTCAACCTGACCGGCGCGGCCTTGCTCGGCACCGGTCGCACCAAGCTGGTCCAGAGTCGTTTCGCCAAGTTCGTGTCGGCGCCGGAACGGGATCTTTGGCATCGTTTGTTCCTCAACCTGATGGAACAGTCCGAAACCGGGAAGCGGACCTTGGTGCTCGAGATGGCGCGGGCCGATGCCTCGACCTTCTACGGCTATCTCGAATGCCAGCGCCGCGCGGCGACCGACGGCGCGCCGACCTTGCGCCTGGCCCTGTTCGATATCAGCAAGATCAAGCAGGCCGAGGCGGACATGCTCAACGCCGCCACCGGCTTCGAAGGCCTCAAGGCCTGAACATCGTCGATGAATACATCTGCTCCCCCCACCCTGCACACACCTGATCCCGGCCGGAACCGGCTCCTGGCGGCCCTGTCGGAGGAGGTCGGCGCCCGCATCGGGGCGGCCCTGGAACTCGTCGCCATGCCGCTCGGCCTGGTCCTGCACGAGCCTGGCATGGTGATGGATTACGTCTATTTCCCGACCACCGTCATCGTGTCCCTGCTCTACGTCACGGAGCAGGGCGATTCGGCCGAGATCGCCGTGGTCGGCAACGACGGCATCGTCGGCGTCTCCCTGTTCATGGGCGGCGAAACCACCACCTGCCGGGCCGTCGTGCAAAGCGCCGGCCAGGCCTACCGGCTGGACGCGCGACTGCTGAAAAGTGAATTCAATCGGGCCGGGGGCCGCCGTGACCAAGCCTTGCAACATCTGCTCCTGCGCTACACCCAGGCGCTGCTGACCCAGATGGCCCAGACCGCGGTGTGCAACCGGCATCACTCGGTGGACCAGCAGTTGTGCCGATGGCTGCTGTTGAGCCTGGACCGCCTGCCCGGCAACGAACTGGTCATGACCCAGGAGCTGATCGCCAACATGCTCGGGGTGCGCCGCGAGGGTGTCACCGAGGCGGCGGGCAAGTTGCAGCGCAGCGGCCTGATCCACTATTGCCGGGGCAAGATCACCGTGCATGACCGGCCCGGCCTGGAGGCACGCGTGTGCGAGTGCTACCAGGTGGTCAGGAAGGAGCAGGATCGCCTGCTCCCCGTACTCTGGCGCGATCCGTCGGCCCGGGTTTAGGAAAACGCCGATTAATTCCGTCGTCGCGGGGAGCGTAGCGACGTGCGTGTGCTGCCGCCCCCCATGCCGCATATGTCCTGCTTATCGACTTCAGGCCATCGGTGAATTCATCACGGACATGAGGTGATAGCCCTGGTGGCGAAGATTCGCGGCGTCGACGCGCCAGTTCGCGCCCAATACAGGCAAGGCGGGCACGATGATCAATCTGATGCCCAGGAAGCGCTTGATGTAATGGTTGATCTGGTCGGCCAACGAGCCATTGGTGAAGGTCAGCCGGTAATCGATGCCGGTTTTTTCCAGCATGATCAGCAACTCGCTCAACATGGACGTTGCCATCCTGGGTGGGTTGACCAACAGGATGTCCACTCGATCGGCCACCTGGAGACATTTCGTCTGGGCGGCCTTCAACTGGTCCGAAGATAGATTCTCGCCATCGAGGGCCAGGAGACCCCGGCATTTGCCCTGCAAGCCAGTGCCTCCAATCAAGCTCGGGCAGCACGCCATGGGGATATTGAGATTATTCATTTGCAGACCCTTGATGTGGTGAACTTCGCGGTGGTGCATCGGCACTGGCCGCATGCATGTCACTTCGCCGAGATCGCCAGGCAGACGCATCGCCTGTCAAAGGGATGCACCCATTAATCCGCCTGCTTGGAGAGATGATTGTCGAGAGCGACTCGCACCTTCTGTGCGTTGCCCCACACAGCCGAAAAGACGTTCACCCGCCTTGTGTTATGCAACGCACGGAATCTCCCGGACTGTCGGTGCATCCTGGCAATGGCTGGCGCTCGGGACAGCCCTTCTGGTTACGCCCCGGGAAAACGAATCGACGGAATTACAGGAGCGGAAACCATGAACAAAGAAGTAACCAGCGCCGGCATTCACCAACAAATGACCGCGGACGACATCCATTACCATGCCGAAAAGCTTGGCCTGGGTAGCCTTGGCCATCACGAAGGCTGGCTCCAGGCGGAAGAAGCCGAGGCGGCGGCGAACGCGGATCGCCAGACCGACAGGCGCCAACAAATGATCGCGGTCGCCGCCTATTACCTGGCCGAAAAACGCGGCTTCGCGGGCGATGGCGCCGACCAGGACTGGATGGCTGCGGAAGCCGAGGTCGACGCGACGATGCAAGCTCGTAATTGACGGTCGTCGTCGAGGCGCGCCATAACGCCTTGACCCAGGAAGCGCCGGTTCATTCGGTTTCGTCGTTCCCGCGAATGCGGGAACCCAGTCCGATCAAGGCGCTGGATACCCGCGTTCGCGGGTATGACGAACAATGCCATTACCGGCATTGCGAGCGCAGCGCGGCAATCCAGCAGG
>JAAXVP010000492.1 GCA_013335435.1 Thiobacillus sp.
CGTGCGGGTGCCGGATGTGGAAAAGGTCGATCTCATCGGCACTCAGGACGAGAAGTTCTTCGTGGAATTCTCCGACAAGAAGCTCGCCGAGCTGGGCTTCAGCGCCGCGGAAATTGGCGAGGCCTTGCGCAGCCAGAACGCCCTGGAACTCAATATCCGCTCCCTGAACGCCCAGGGCAATCTGCAAGCCTGGGTGGTCGGCCTGATGCCCCTGGTCCTGCTCTGGGCGCTCGCCCACATGGAGCCGGAGGCCATGTCCCTGCTCTGGACCACCCGCGTCGGCTGGGGCGTGCTCGCCCTGGTGGCGGCGATGGAAGGCCTCGGCGTCTGGTTCATCCGGCGCATCGTCAATATCGACGTCTGAACGGGGCGCAGGGCATGCCGACAGCCAAGACCACCGTCATTCCCGCGCAGGCGGGAATCCAGGGCCTCCCGACGCGGCCCGGCGCGGGCGATCCCCGGCCGCGCGGCACCGCCGGCCGTAGCCGCCGCCACTGAGAAGCCGCCATGGACGCGCCCTGGATCATCCCCGCCCTGGCCCTGGCCGCCGGTCTGGCCGCCGCCCTGGCGGCCTGGCTGCTGGCGCGCCTGGCGGCCGACGTGCCGGCGCAGGACCGATCCTGGCTCGACCCGCCGCCCTGGGGCTTCCGCCTGCTCTGGTGGCCGATCCAATGGCTGGCCCACTACCTCGACGGCAACCTGCCCGCCGCCTGGCTCGCACGCCAGGACACCCGCCTGCGCCTGGGCGGTCTCGACTACGCCCTGAACGGCGCCCAGTTCGCCGCCGCCCGCCTGCTCTGGGGCCTGCTCTGCGCCCTGGCTTGCCTCGGGCTGGCCGGGCTGTTCGGCCGGGCCGGCCCGCTGGCCGCCGGGTTCGGCTTCCTGTTCGGCTTCGCCGTCCCGGCGGTCTGGCTCGGCGACCGCATCGAAGCGCGCCGGCGCCAGACCTTCAAGGCCCTGCCGTTCATGCTCGACCTCATCACCCTGTGCGTCGAAGGCGGCCTCAACTTCGACGGCGCCCTGCGCCAGGCCGTCGACAAGGGCCCCACCGGGGCGCTACGCGACGAATTCAGCCGTCTGCTGCGCGACCTCCGGGCCGGCAAGCCGCGCGCCGAAGCCCTGCGCGACCTGTCCGGGCGGATGGACCTGCCGGCCGTGAGCCACTTCGTCGGCACCCTGATCCAGGCCGAGGCCACCGGCATGAGCCTGGGCCCGATCCTGCGCGCCCAGGCCGAGCAGCGCCGCACCGAACGCTTCGCCCGCGCCGAGAAGCTGGCCATGGAGGCCCCGGTCAAGCTGCTGTTCCCGCTGCTGGCCTTCATCTTCCCGGCGGTGTTCCTGATCCTGCTCTTCCCCATCGTGGTGAAGATCATGGCCTCGGGGTTCTGACATGGCGCCGTTCATCCTCCACCGCGCCGACCGCTTCCTCGCCCGCCTGGCCGGCCTCCTGGCCCGGCCGCCCCTGCAACCGGGCGAGGGCCTCCTGCTGGTGCCCTGCGCATCGGTGCACACCGCTTTCATGGCCTATGCCCTCGACGTCGTCTTCCTCGACCGCGACGGCGTCGTCCTCAAGGTGGTGGCCGATCTCAAGCCCTGGCGGGCCGCGGCCTGCGCGGGTGCCCGGCAGACCCTGGAACTGGTCGCCGGCGAAGCCGCCCGCCGGGGCTGGAGGCCGGGCTGTCGGCTCGATGACGTCCTCAAAGAGGCCCGGCCATGAACGAAAAAGTAGCCGTCGCCGCACCCGTCGCACCCTCATCCCCGGCCCCTTCCCGGAGGGGCGCA
>JAAXVP010000009.1 GCA_013335435.1 Thiobacillus sp.
CCGGCCTCCTGGCCGACCTGGCCAGGGAGCACTACGGCAGCGATCAGGCCCTGGTGTACTGGAGCGCGGTGCGAGGCTTCTATTCCGATGCCGGTCCGCTCGAGGCCATCACCGACCCGGTCGAGGCCTTGACCCACATCGCCGGGGCGCCGGCCAAGACCTTTTACCTGATGCAGGACCTGCCCGCCCTGCTCAAGGACAACCCGCGCCTGATCCGCGCCCTGCGCGACCTGTACCGGCAATTGGCCGGGCGCGATACCTGCGTGTTCCTGTCCTATGCCGATTTCGTCCTGCCCGAGGAACTGAAGAAGCAGCTCTTCCTGGTCACCCTGGGCATCCCGTCGGAACCGGAGATCCTCGGCCACATCGGCGCCCTGGCCGAGGCCAACGGCGTCGCCGACCGGCTCGACCGGGACTGGCGCTACCAATGCGCCGCCGGCATGCGCGGCATGACCCTGGACGAGATCGGCCACCTGATGCTGCGCCTGATCCGCGAGGACAAGCTCGACCTGGCCACCGCCATCCCGGAGATCATCGAGGAGAAGTCCTACGCGCTCCTGAAGGAAGGCTGCCTGCAATACGTCGCCAAGTCGGTCCGGCTCGACCAGGTCGGCGGTCTGGAAAACCTCAAGGAGTGGGTCCAGGTCCGCAAGCCGCTGTTCACCCGCCAGGCCTTCGAGTCGGGCGTGCCGCTGCCCTCCGGCATCCTGTTCACCGGCGTGTCCGGCTGCGGCAAGAGCATGGCCGCCAAGGTCGTCGCCGGGGCCTGGAACCTGCCCCTGGTGCGCCTGGACATGAACCTGGTCCTGTCCGGCGCCTACGGCGCGCCGGAGTACGCCTTCGACCACGCCCTCCGGGTCGCCGAGGCGATCGCGCCCCTGGTGCTGTGGATCGACGAGATGGAGAACAGCTTCGGCTACGACCTCCAGGGCAGCGGCGGCAACAACAACATCTTCGCCAGCTTCCTGACCTGGATGCAGGAAAAGCCGCCGACCGTGTTCGTCGTCGCCACCGCGAACCGGATCGAGAAGCTGCCGGCCGAGGTCATCCGCAAGGGCCGCTTCGACCAATTGTTCTTCCTCGACCTGCCGAGCGAGGAGGAACGCATGGCCATCCTGCGCATCCACATCGCCGCCTTCGGCGCCGATCCCGATACCTTCAACCTCAAGCTGCTCACCGCGGTGACCAAGAACTGGAGCGGTGCCGAGATCGAGCAGGTGATCAAGGCGGCGCGCATCCGCGGCTTCCAGGAAGGCCGGACGTTCACCGAGCAGGACGTGGTCTGGAACAGCGCCCGCATGGTGCCCCTGGCGCGCACCATGGAGGAGCAGATCAAGCAGCTCCGGCTGTGGTCGGTGAACCGGGCCACGCCGGCCTCGAAGAAGCCGGAACCGGCATGAAGTCCGCCGGCTTTCCTGCCGCCCGATTGGCGCGGCGCTGACGCGAGCCCGATGTTCGATTGGGCCCTTACCCGCCGCCGTGAGGTCAGGATGCCGACCCTGTTCGGCCTCCTGGTCCTGGCCCTGTTCGTGGCCTTGCTGGCCGGCCTGGCGGTCCGCTATGCCCATGCCTTCCTGGCATCCGACGAACCGGCACCGGGTGCCCGCCTGCTGGTGGTGGAAGGCTGGCTGGGCGCCAGGCAACTCGACCGCGTCATCGAGGCCTATCGCCAGGGCCATTACGAGAAGGTCATCACCTCGGGTGGGCCGGCCGAGCCCCGGGTAGGCTGTCTCATGCCGGCCAGCTATGCCGAATTGGCCAGGGACTACTTGCTGGCGCAGGGTGTCGAGGGCGTGGAGGCGGTGCCGGCACCGGCGTCGGCACAGGATCGGACCTTCCTGAGCGCCGTGATGGTGCGTGAATGGCTGCGCGGCCAGGCGCCAAGGTATCGGGTCTTCGATATCTATTCCGGCGGCCCCCATGCGCGCAGGACGCGCATGGTATACGGCATGGCCTTCGGTGGGACGAACGGGATCGGCATGCTGTCGGCGCCGCCGGAGGACTACGAGGCATCGCGCTGGTGGCGCACCAGTGCCGGCACCAAGGCCGTGCTGGGCGAGACGATCAGCCTGCTCTGGACGGCATGCTGTTTCTTCCCTCCCGCACCCGGCTCCCATGAGGAAAAATGGGGCAACTACAGAGTTGAAACGACACCCTGACGCCATTGATAGGCCCTGCTAGGATGTGAATATCCCATCAAACTTAGGAGGATGACATGCAAAAACTGACCCTGTGGACGGTCGCCTGTGCGGCGGCCCTGGCCTTCGCCCCGCTGGCCGTGGCGGACTCCGACTGCAACAACTGTGGTGTCGTGAAATCGGTCAAGAAGGTCGAGGAAAAGGGTTCCGGATCCGGGCTCGGCCTGGTCGCGGGCGGCGTCCTCGGCGGCGTGGTGGGCAACCAGTTCGGCAGCGGCACGGGGCGCACCCTGGCCACGGTCGGAGGTGCCGCGGCGGGCGCCTATGCCGGCAACGAGGTGGAGAAGAACGTCAAGTCCGACTCGGTCTGGAAGGTCACTGCGACCATGGATTCCGGCGACAAGCGCAACTTCAAGCTCGGCCACAAGCCCGAGCTCATGGAGGGCGACCGCATCAGCGTCGTCGACGGCAAGCCGGTCAAGGCCGGCCACTGAACGTCGCCGGGCGGCGGGGGGCGCTCAGCCCTTCGCCGCCAGCAGCTTGAGCAGGTATTCCTGGGCCGAGAAACCGCGACCGCGGCGCGGCCGTTTCTTGTAGCTGCCGTCCGGCTGCATCTCCCAGGCCAGCAGGCTGTCCTTCAGATAGGGCGTGATGCCCTCGCTGATCACCCGTTTCTTGAGTTTTTCGTCCAGGACCGGGAAGCAGGTCTCGATGCGGCGGAAGAAATTGCGGTCCATCCAGTCGGCGCTGGACAGGTAGACGGCCTCCTGGCCGCCGTTCCAGAAATAGAACACCCGGTGGTGTTCCAGGAAGCGGCCGATGATGGAACGCACCCGGATGTTGTCCGAGATGCCGGGGATGCCGGGGCGCAGGGCGCACACGGCACGGATGATCAGGTCGATCTCGACCCCGGCCTGGGAGGCCTCGTAGAGCGCGGCGATGACCTTGGGTTCGAGCAGGGCGTTCATCTTGGCGACGATGCGCGCCTTCTCGCCGCTGCGGGCGCGCGCGGTCTCGTTCTCGATCGCCTTGACGACGTTGGAATGCAGGGTGAAGGGCGACTGCCACAGGTAGTCGTGCTCGCCCGCGCTGCCCAGGCCGGTGATCTGCATGAAGACGTCGTTGACGTCCTGGCAGATGGCCGGGTGGCAGGTGAGCAGGCCGAAATCGGTGTACAGCCGTGCCGTGCGGGCGTGGTAGTTGCCGGTGCCGAGGTGGCAATAGCGCTTGATGCGGCCGTTCTCGCGCCGCACCACCATGGCCATCTTGGCGTGGGTCTTGTGGCCGACCACGCCGTAGATGACGTGGGCGCCGGCCGCCTCCAGCTTCTCGGCCCAGTTGATGTTGGCCTCCTCGTCGAAACGGGCCAGCAGTTCCACCACCACGGTGACTTCCTTGCCGCGCTGGGCGGCGGTGATCAGGTGGCGCATCAGCTCGGAGTCGGTGCCGGTGCGGTAGACGGTCTGCTTGATCGCCAGGACGTTGGGGTCCATGGCGGCCTGGCGGATGAAGTCGATCACCGGCTGGAAACTCTGGAACGGGTGGTGCAGCAGGATGTCGCCGCGGGTGATGGTGGCGAACATGTCGTCCGCATCGGCCAGCGCCGCAGGCAGGCCCTGGACGAAGGGCTGGAACTTCAGGTCCGGCCGCTCGACCTTGTCGGGCACGTTCATCAGGCGCACCAGGTTGACCGGGCCGCGCACCTGGTAGAGGTCGTCGCGGGTGAGGTGGAACTGCTTGAGCAGGAATTCCTTCATCGCCTCGGAGCAGTTGTCGGCCACCTCCAGGCGCACCGCGTTGCCGAAGTGGCGGTGCGGCAGCTCGCCCTGGAGTTGTTCGCGCAGGTTCTTGTTCTCTTCCTCGTCGATGAACAGGTCGGAGTTGCGGGTGACCCGGAACTGGTAGCAGCCCTCCACCGTCATGCCGGCGAACAGGGCGCCGACGTGGGCGTGCAGGATGGAGGACAGGAACACGAAGCTGTGCTCGCAGCTGGCCACCTCGATCGGCAGCTGGATCACCCGCGGCAGGGAGCGGGGCGCCTGCACCACGGCCTTGCCGGAGGAACGCCCGAAGGCGTCCTTGCCGGACAGTTCGACGGCGAAGTTCAGGCTCTTGTTGAGCACGTTGGGGAAGGGGTGCGAGGGGTCCAGGCCGATCGGGGTCAGTACCGGCATCAGGTCGTTGTAGAAGTAGTCCCGGATCCATTCCTCCTGCGCCGGCGTCCACTCGTTGCGCTTGTGAAAGCGGATGCCCTCGGCGGCCAGGGCCGGCAGCACGTCGTTGTTGAGCAGCTCGTACTGGCGCGCCACCATGGCATGCGAAACCTTGGCCACCTCCTTGAACACCTGCTTGGCGGTCAGGCCGTCGGGGCCGGCGTGTTGGGCATTGAGCTTGATCTGCTCCTTGAGCCCGGAGGCGCGGATCTCGAAGAACTCGTCCATGTTGCTGGAGAAGATGCACAGGAAGCGCAGGCGTTCCAGCATCGGGGTGGCGGGGTCGTCCGCCTGGGCCAGGACGCGGCGGTTGAACTCCAGGATGCCGAGTTCGCGGTTGATGAGGTATTCGCTGGCGGGGATGGCGTTCATGGTCGGTGGCTGTAACAAACGGGCGGGCTGCTTGATGCTACCCTGAAAGCCTTGCCGTATCTATCGCGCCCCCGATGCCCGTGGAAATCGAACTGAAACTGGCCGTCGCGCCCGGCGACGTCGCCCGCCTGCGCCGGCATCCGCTGCTCAAGGCGCTGAAGGCGGGGCGGAGCCGGCTGTACGGCGTCTACTTCGATACCCCGGAGTTCGATCTGTACCAGCGCCGGAGCGCGTTCCGGCTGCGCCGCGAGGGCTATCACTGGGTGCAGACGGTCAAGCTCGACCGCGGCTCGGTCGGCGGTCTCTCGATGCGGCCCGAATATGAAGTCCGGGTGGCCGGCAACCAGCCCGATTTCGCGATCCTGCCGATGGAGGCGCGCGCCGCCCTCACCCGCGAGGTCGAGGATCGCCTGGCGCCGGCCTTCGTGACCGATTTCCAGCGCACCGTATGGGATGTCGAACGGCCGCGCGGCACGGTCGAGATCGCCCTCGACAGCGGCCACATCCGGGCCGGCGAGGCCGACCTGCCGGTGGCCGAACTGGAACTGGAACTGGTATCCGGCGACAGCGCCGTGTTGTTCGAGATCGCGCGGGAACTTCTCGATGCCGCGCCCCTGGTCTCCGAATACCGCAGCAAGGCCCTGCGCGGCTACGGCCTGCTCGGGGTCTGGCGCGAGAAGCCGGGCAAGGCCGTCGATGCGGAGGTGAACAAACGCCTGCCGGCCGCCGAGGCCTGGCGGCGCGCCCTGCTGTCCGGGCTCGACCAGCTCGGCCGCAACCTGCCCGGCCTGCTGGCCGGCGACGACCCCGAATACCTGCACCAGGCCAGGGTGGCGGTGCGCCGTCTGCGCACCATGCTGGGCCTGGGCCGGACCCTGGGCCTGGATCGGGAAGCATGGGTCGAGGCCCTGCGTTGGTTCATGGCCGAGCTTTCGCCGGCGCGCGATTGGGATGTCTTCGTCACCGAGACCCTGGCCGGAGTGCATGCCGCACTGCCCGAGCCGGAACGCCTGGATGGTCTCCTGGTGCGAGCCGGCAAGGTGCGCACGGCGGCCAACCGGCGTGCCCGCGCGGCGGTGCGCGACCGCCGCCTGACGAACCTGATGCTGGACATGGGCGAGGCCCTGCTGGTCGCGCACGACGATGGCCCGCCGCTCGCCGAATGGGCCGGCCAGGCGCTCGACAAGCGCTGGCGCCGGTTTCGCAAGCTGGCCGGTCGGTTCGGCGAACTCGATGCGGCCGGCCGCCATCAGACCCGTATCGCCGCCAAGCGTCTGCGCTATGCCGGCGAGGCCTTCGCGGTCCTGTACGGCGCCCGGGAGGGGCGCTATCTGGCGCGGCTGGCCGACTTGCAGGATGTCCTCGGGGTCGCCAACGACGTCGCGGTGGCGCACCGCCTGCTGGCGGAGTTGAACCGGGACGGGCGCGAGGCCTATGCGGTCGGCCTGGTCGAGGGCTACATCGCCGCCCGCGCCGAAGCGCACTTGAGCGAATTGATCGGCCGGACGGCCGCGATGGTCAAGGCCCGGCCGTTCTGGCGCTAGGCCTGGAAACGCAACAGGTTTTCCCGGTTGGCCACGGTGATGGTGCGGCCGCTGACCTGGATCAGGCCGGCGTCGGAGAGCTGGCTGAGCACCCGTGAGAAGGTTTCCGGCGCCAGGTTGAGCTGGGAGGCGATGGTCTGCTTGCTGCTGTTGAGGTGGAAGCTGAAGCCCTCGATCTGCCCCGCCGGCACCTGCTGGCTGAGGTAGCAGACCACCCGCTGCATGCTGGTACGCAAGGTGCAGCTCTCCATGTCGTCGATCAGTTCGTGCAGGCGCATGGACAGGCTGGCCAGCATCTTGCGCGACAGCAGGGGGCTTTCGGTGAGGGCCGACTCCAGGGCGTTCTTCTGCACCAGCATGACGATGCTGTCCTGGGTGGCGATGGCGCTGACCGGATAGGGCTTGTCCAGGAACACGATGGCCTCGCCGAAGGTGTGGCCGGGGCCGGCCATGTGTACCACCTTCTCGGCACCCTGGGCGGACGGGATCGACAGCTTGACCTGGCCCATGATGACGATGTGCATGCCTTCCGGCTGGTCGCCTTTCTGGAACAACACCTCGTTGCGGCGGATCCGGTATTCCCGCGTGCCGTTGGCGATGACGCCCAACTCGTCCTCGTTCAGGCTCCGGAACAGCGGCTGCCGGGCCAGTATCTCCCTGATTGGATGGCGTTTCTCCTGGATCATTCGGTCTCCTCGTACGGGGTGATTGTAGTGTTTATGGATGCTTCATTAGCGTAACTATACTTAAAACGTTTTTCGATTCTTGATCAATGTCAAAGTCTTCCCGGGTCGAGGTCGTCAGGATTACGGATACCGTTATCCAGGAAGCATCGAGAGGAGTCTGGTTGTGAACATTTCCGGAATTCTGGTGGTTGCCAAGCCCGAGTGGCAGGCGGACGTGGTCGGCGCCCTGGGCGACCTGGTTGGCGTCGAGGTGCATCAGGTCGATGGGGTCAGCGGACGCATCATCGCCGTGCAGGAGGCCGAGGACATCCATGCCGAGATCGAGGGCGTCAAGCGCATCAAGGCGCTGCCCCACGTGATCATGGCGGACATGGTCTACCACTACATCGCCGACGACGACAAGGTTTACGAGCAAATCCCCGCCGAACTGGTTGAACAGGAACAGGCCTGCGCCGTGCCGGCCTACCTGAACGCTTGAGCTTTTTTTGAAGGAGGTTGTGATGGGACTGACACGCCGTGATTTTTTGAAGACCAGCATTGCCGCCAGCACCGCCGCCACGGTGGGCATGCCGCTGGCCAAGGAGGCTGCCGCCGCGGTCAAGGCCGGCGAAGCCGGCTGGCAATGGGACAAGGGCGCCTGCCGTTTCTGCGGCACCGGCTGCGGCATCATGATCGCCACCAAGGACGGCAAGATCGTCGCCACCAAGGGTGATCCGGATGCCCCGGTCAACCGCGGCCTGAACTGCGTCAAGGGCTACTTCAACGGCAAGATCATGTACGGCAAGGACCGTCTGACCACGCCCCTCCTGCGCATGACCGACGGCAAGTTCGACAAGAAGGGCAAATTCCAGCCGGTATCCTGGGACAAGGCCATGGAAGTGATGACCGAGAAGTTCCTCGAGGCCTACAAGGAGAAGGGCCCGACCGGCGTCGGCATGTTCGGCTCCGGCCAGTGGACCGTGCCCGAGGGCTACGTCGGCGCCAAGCTCTGGAAGGCCGGCTTCCGCTCCAACACCATCGACCCGAACGCCCGCCATTGCATGGCCTCCGCCGTGGCCGCCTTCATGCAGACCTTCGGCATCGACGAGCCTGCCGGCAACTACGACGACATCGAGACCACCGACACCGCCGTGCTGTGGGGCGCCAACATGGCCGAGATGCACCCGATCCTGTGGTCCCGCATCACCAACCGCCGCCTGACCCACGACAAGATGAAGGTGGTCAACCTGTCCACCTATGCCAACATGTCCTCCGACATCGCCGACCTGGAGATCGTCTTCCGGCCCTCGGGCGACCTGGCGATCCAGAACTACATCGCCCGCGAGATCGTCAAGCGCAACGCGGTGAACTGGGACTTCGTCAAGAAGAACGCCGTGTTCGCCACCGGCCCCTACGACATCGGCTACGGCTTCCGCCCGGCCAAGGCGGACAAGTTCGCCTCCGGTCGCGAGATGGAAGTGGTCAAGAACGAGCAGGAACACGTCATCGACAAGTGGGAGGCCATCGCCCAGCGCAGGAAGGAGGGCGAGGTGGTCAAGCAGGCCAACGGCGCCACCGCCGGCAAGGACTGGGCGATCTCCTTCGAGGACTTCGCCAAGGCCCTGGAGCCCTACGACGCCGACTTCACCTGCGCGGTCGCCAAGGGCGATCCGGACGAGACCGACGAGGCCTTCAAGGCCAAGATCAAGCAGCTCGCCGACCTCTACTGCGATCCCAAGCGCAAGGTGGTGTCCTACTGGACCATGGGCTTCAACCAGCACCAGCGCGGCACCTGGGTCAACGAGCAGTGCTACATGAACCACCTCCTGCTGGGCAAGCAGTCGATGCCCGGCAACGGCGCCTTCTCGCTCACCGGCCAGCCCTCGGCCTGCGGCACCGCGCGCGAGGTCGGCACCTTCTCGCACCGCCTGCCCGCCGACATGGTGGTCATGAACCCGAAGCACCGCGAGCATTCCGAGCACCTCTGGAACCTGCCCGCCAAGACCCTCAACCCCCACATCGGCAGCCACTTTGTCAAGATCATGCGCGATCTCGAGGACGGCACCGTGAAGTGGGCCATCGTCCAGGTCAACAACCCCTGGCAGAACACCGCCAACCTGAACCACTGGATCAAGGGCGCGCGGGAGATGGACAACTTCATCGTCTGCTGCGACGGCTACCCGACGGTATCCGCCAAGGTGGCCGACCTGGTCCTGCCGGCGGCGATGATCTTCGAGAAGTGGGGCTTCTATGGCAACGCCGAGCGGCGCACCCAGTGCTGGCGCCAGCAGGTCGCCCCGGTGGGCGAGGCGCGCGGCGACCTCTGGATCCTGCTGGAACTGGCCAAGCGGGTGAAGATCAAGGACGTCTGGGGCGAGCAGAAGGTGCCCGGCCTCAAGGCCGCCGGCTTCGAGGACGGCAAGCTGCCCTCGGTGCTCGACGAGGCCGCCAAGATGGGCTACGGCCCCGAGATGAGCCTGTACGACGCCCTGTTCGCCACCCCGGAGAACAAGAAGTTCGCCTGGCCGGACAAGGTCGCCAAGGGCCACGACAACCACATCGCCAAGAACCTGGGCTGGTTCGTCGAGAAGGCCATGTTCGAGGAGTACCGCAAGTTCGGCACCGGCCACGGCCACGACCTGGCGCCGTTCGACGTCTACTACGACGACAAGGTGCGCGGCCTCAAGTGGCCGGTGGTGCTGAAGGACGGCGTCTGGACCGAGACCCGCTGGCGCTTCAACGAGGAGTACGACCCCTACGTCAAGAAGGGCCAGGGCATTTACTTCTACGGCAACGACGGCAACTCCCTGGTCATGGGCGACCTCGACAAGGCGGGCGATCCGGCCACGGCCAAGAAGGTCGACCTGTCCGGCCGGGCCAAGATCTACTTCCGGCCCTATGCCTCCCCGGTCGAGCAGCCGGACAAGGAATTCGACCTCTGGCTGTGCACCGGCCGCGTGCTGGAACACTGGCACTCCGGTTCGATGACCCGCCGGGTGCCCGAGTTGCACCGCGCCGTGCCCAACGCCGTGTGCTGGATCCATCCCAAGGACGCCGAGGCCAAGGGTCTCAAGCGCAACGACCTGGTCTGGGTCGAGTCGCGCCGCGGCAAGGTCAAGGTGCGCCTGGAGACCGGCGGCCGCAACAAGGTGCCGCGCGGCCTGGTCTACGTGCCCTGGTTCGACGAGTCGGTCCTGATCAACAAGGTCACGCTGGATTCGACCTGTCCGATCTCGAAAGAGACCGACTACAAGAAGTG
Source organism: Thiobacillus sp. (assembly GCA_013335435.1). Lineage (GTDB taxonomy): Bacteria > Pseudomonadota > Gammaproteobacteria > Burkholderiales > Thiobacillaceae > Parasulfuritortus. The sequence goes on from JAAXVP010000009.1 coordinate 10,192, forward strand.
CTCGGTGAAGGTCTACAAGGCCTGATGAGTTTTCCCTTCCCTGTCCTCCCGGTCCGGCGGGAGGGTGGGGAGGGGGCTCCCCCAAGCCCTCGGTCGGGGGTTTGGGCGAACGATAAACGTCCCGCGCAGGCCGCGGCCGAGATGCCGCGTTACATGGACTGTGCAATTGGTGAGAAGAATGGCTGAATTCAACGTCGCAAGACGTGACTTTCTGGTGAAGACCGCTCAGGGCGCCTCCCTCGCCGTAACGGGCGGCCTGCTCTGGGCCTACCTGCTGCGCCAGGAGGCCAAGGCACAGCCGTACGCCCTGCGGCCGCCCGGCGCCCTGGCCGAGATGGACTTCAACGCCGCCTGCATCAAGTGCGGCGAGTGCGTGAACGCCTGCCCGCCGGACATCCTCAAGCTGGCCCCGGCCGGCGGCGACCTGCCGATCGGTACCCCGTATTTCCTGCCCCGCACCGGTCCCTGCATCATGTGTCCGGACATCCCTTGCCTGAAGGCCTGCCCGACCGGCGCCCTGGCTCCGGAACTGAAGGACATCAACAAGTCGCGCATGGGCCTGGCGGTGATCGACATCGAGAACTGCCTGTCCTGGAAGGGTCTGCGCTGCGAGATCTGCCACCGCGATTGTCCGCTCAAGGGCAAGGCGATCACCCTGGAGACGGTGGACCGAGGCCTGTCCAAGCACGCCATCTTCCGGCCCATCGTCAACTCCGAGTTCTGCACCGGCTGCGGCATCTGCGAGAAGGCCTGCCCGACCACCGAGGCGGCCATCCGCATCCTTCCGCACAACCTGGTGCAGGGCAAGATCGGCGAGCATTACCGGCTGGGCTGGACCTTCGACACCGAGATCACCCAGGACTTCAAGCCCTCCGAGCAGTCGCCCGACGCACCGGCGACGACCGGCGGCAAGCCGGCCGGCGTGGATTACCTGAACGAGGGTGGGCTATGAGCACGCCGGCCGACCTCTCCCACGACAAGCTCGAATCCCGTTCCTTCGGCGTCCGCCTGTGGTCCTGGCGCTACATCGTCCTGCGCCGGTTGAGCCAGTTCGGTTTGCTGCTGCTGTTCTTCGGCACCGCCCACTGGGCTTGGGAATACCCGGCCAAGACGCCGCTCCTGACCGGCAACCTGTCCGGCTCCGAGTTCATCGGCCTGATCCCCATGGCCGATCCGTTCGCGGCCCTGCAGATCTTCCTGACCGGCCACGTCCTGCAGCAGAAGGTGCTCCTGGGCGCCGCCATCGTCCTGGGCTTCTACCTGCTGGTCGGCGGCCGGGTATTCTGCGCCTGGGTCTGCCCGGTCAACATGGTGACCGACCTGGCCGGTTGGCTGCGCGCCCGCCTGCCCATCCCGGCGATGTTCGTGTTGAGCCGCAATACCCGCTACTTCGTGCTCGCGGCCAGCCTGATCCTGTCGGTTCTGACCGGCCTGGCGGCGTTCGAATGGGTCAGCCCGGTCGGCATGATGCACCGCGAGATCATCTTCGGTCTCGGTGCCGGGGCCATGGCCCTGGTCGCCATCTTCCTGTTCGACCTGCTGATCATGAAGAACGGCTGGTGCGGCCATCTGTGCCCGCTCGGCGCCTTCTGGTCGCTGGTCGGCCGTACCGCGCTGGTGCGCGTGCGCTTCAACAAGGATACATGCACGCACTGTGGCGAGTGCGCCAAGGTATGCCCCGAACCCCAGGTGCTCAATCTCAAGCGCCTGGAACAGACGGGTATTGTGAGTTCCGGTGAATGCAGCAATTGCGGGCGGTGCACTCCACTATGCCCGGAAGGCAGCCTGGCATTCGATTTGAGACCCTTTATCCGCAAGCACAACCGGCAGGCGGGCGATTGAGTTCTGGTAAGGAGGACTAAATGAGGAAGAGCACTTTGTTTGGCGCGGTTCTGGCGGCCATGACCCTCTCGCTGTCGGCAGCGGCGGTGCAGGATCAGGCGATTCCGGACGACGACCTGGGTTTGTCCAAGGCCAGTGTCTACGATACGCCCGAGCCGGCCGTGTTCGAGTATGGCAACAAGGATGCCGGTACGGTCGGCAAGCGTGTGGTCCGGTCCTACAACACGGCGCCGCCGATGATCCCGCACACCACGCAGGACATGGTGCCGATCACGCGTGACTTCAACCTGTGCAAGGACTGCCATTCGCAGCCCGACATGATCGGCAAGAAGATCACGACCGGCGTGCCGGTGCCGGCGCCGGCCAGCCACTATGTCGACGTCAAGAAGGGCGAGCTGTACATGGGACGCTGGACCTGCACCCAGTGCCACCGCCCGCAGGCCGACGTCAAGCTGCTGGTCGAGAGCGTGTTCGACAAGAAGGTCGTGACGCGCAAGAAGTAAGCCGTTCAGGGGCAAGCCGACCTGATCCGGCATGCCCCGTGCGCCGGCCCGGCCGAGACGGCGGGAGTGTCCTATGATTCGGCTCGAATTTTGATCGCCCCCTCACCCCCAGCCCCTCCCCCTCGAGGGGGAGGGATGCATGGCAGTGCGGGTGAGGGCGGGAATCCAGATATTTACGGGTCGGATCAATAGGATGATCATTCTCCCCTGACGAACAGTCGTCGATGGAGAACGCCATGGAATACCGCCGGCTCGGCGACAGCGACCTGATGGTTTCGGCCGTCTGCCTGGGCACCATGACCTATGGCCAGCAGAACGACCAGGCCGAGGCCCATGGCCAACTCGATTACGCCTTCGACCGGGGCGTGAATTTCCTCGATACCGCCGAGATGTACCCGGTGCCGCCACGCGCCGAGACGGTGAACCGCACCGAAACCATCGTCGGCAACTGGCTCCGCGGCCGGCCGCGCGACCGCATCATCGTCGCCACCAAGGTCGCCGGCCCGAACCGCAACATGGCCTGGATCCGCGGCGGTCCCAAGGCCCTGGACCGGGCCAACATCCGCGCCGCCATCGAGGGCTCGCTGACCCGCCTGGGCACCGACTACGTCGACCTCTACCAGCTGCACTGGCCGGAACGCAACGTGCCGATGTTCGGCAAATATCAGTTCGATCCGGCCCAGGAGACCGAGGCCGTGCCGATCCGCGCGCAACTGGAGGCCCTGGCCGAACTGGTCCGGGAAGGCAAGGTCCGCTACGTCGGCCTGTCCAACGAACACCCCTGGGGGGTGATGCAGTTCCTCCGCCTGGCCGGCGAACACGGCCTGCCGCGGGTGGTGTCGATCCAGAACTGCTACAGCCTGATCAACCGGACCTTCGAGACCGGCCTGGCCGAGATCGCCTACCGCGAGCGTGTCGGCCTGCTCGCCTATTCGCCGCTCGCCTTCGGCCACCTGTCGGGCAAGTACCTGGCCGACCCGGCCGCCGCCGGCCGGGTGACCCTGTTCCAGGGCTTCGCCCAGCGCTACGAGAAGCCCAACGTCCGCCCCGCCGTGGCCGCCTACGCCGAACTGGCTGGCCGGCATGGCCTGACGCCGGCCGAACTGGCGCTGTCCTTCGTCTACCGGCGCTGGTTCGCCGCCAGCACCATCATCGGTGCCACCAGCATGGCGCAGCTCGAAGAGAACCTGGGTGCCTGGGACAAGCCCTTGGGCGCGGACGTGTTGGCCGAGATCGAGGCCCTGCACTTGCGCTACATGAATCCGGCACCCTAGGAAACGCCGCCACAACCGGTCATCGCGCGCAGCGACGTGGCGATCCGGGAGGCGGTCACCAACTCCCGGACGCCCCTCCGCCACCCGAGCGGCCGCCGCCCGAGGATGAGGACGAGCTTGACCCGAATGACGAGCTGGAGCTCGACGAACTGCGCGGTTCCGGCTTGGTGCCGCCCAGGCTGGTCGAGACCTCGGCCGGGTCGAACCAGACCCCGAATATCTGGCGGTTCACCGTGGAGCGCCTACGCATCCGCAGCAGCCGCTGGCGCGCCAGTTCGCGCCGGTAGGCCGAGGTCGACAGCCAGGCGCGGATGCGGCCGAGGACGGGCAGCGCGAACATGGCGGCGAAAAACAGGTTCATGCCGACCAGGGCGATCATCACCTCGGGGTCGGACGGAAAGGCGAAACCGAATACGGCGAAGAAGATGCCGAAGAAGATGCCGAAGAAGCCATAGGCGATGAGCAGGCCCTTGCCGTCCCCGGCATCGCCGCCGAGCGGCTTGTCGCGACCGCGTGCGCGGCCGTAGGCACGGGCCAGGAAATAGAGCAGGGGAACCGCCAGGTTGCCGCCGACCGCCGCGAGGAACCTGAGCAGGAAGGCCTCGCCGTCGAACGGCGGGTCGGCCGGCATGGCCGGCGGCACGGTCTCGGGCAAGGCGTCCTCGCCGGCCATCTTCCGCGCCATGACCTCGAAGCCCTGCATCAGACCGTCGGTGTAGTGCTCGTCCCGGAAGGCCGGCTTGTATATTTCATCGATCACGCGCATGCAGAAGGCGTCCGTGAATACGCCCTCCAGGCCGTACCCCACCTCGATGCGCATGCGCCTCTCCGCCGGCGCGACCAGGACCAGCAGGCCGTTGTCCTTGCCCGCCTGGCCCAGGCGCCACTTCTCGAAGGTCGCCACGGCCGCGCTCTCGATGCTGTCGCCCTGCAGGTCGCGGGCGACGTAGACCGCCGCCCAGATGCCGTCGTTCTCGCGCAATGTCTTGATGCGCTCGGCCAGGGCGGTCCGGTCCGCCTCGGCGAGCAGGCCGGCCTCGTCCAGGACATCGCCCCGGAAGGCCGGCGCCTCGAAGGCATGGGCCGGCAAGCTGGGCAGCAGGGCAAGCAGCAACCCGAGCAGGATCAATCCCAGGAATCGGTGGCAGGTGGTGGTGATGGCGGCAAACTCCTTAACCGGTTTGCTGACTGTAGGCCAAAAATGAGGGATGCGGAAACTGAACCGCATTCCGGCGTTTTACCAGTGGAAGTTCGTGAATTAAGGGGGGGTAGGCATGAATACGGCGCGGCCATTCCGTCATGCTGGGTTAGCTCACTGTTGTCGGCCACAACCGGTCGCCGGAGATGTGTCGCCACTGCGGTCATTCGCCTGCGGCGGTCTTCCTGAAGAAGCCATTCTCATTGGCACCGCCGATGTCGTCAGTTTGAACCTTCGCAACGGTCGATTTCCCAGCTGCAAAAAAATTGATCTAGGTCGGCACAATCCTTAGAGGCATGAACTGAAAAAATAATGCGTTTATTGAAACGCCGATGAGTTTTTGATCTATGTATGTATATGTAGTTACGCGACGGGCAAAACCTGTTGCTCGGCTGCATCGACACCTGGCGGGGCGGGGTTCATCGCGGATTGTCGCAGGTGTTTCGTGGTGGCGCACAAGGGGACCACATAATGAAAAAAGGTTTTCCACGCTGGATTCTTGGCCTGTTCGCAATCGGTCTGCTGATCCTGGTTCCGTATCTCTATCAGCATCCGATGTTCAAGCCGTCACGGGACGCGGCAACCCATATTCCGGCCAAGAGTGCGCATGTTAACCATCACGACATCGTCAAGGGCGACTTCAAGACCGGACAGGACGTCACGCGCGCTTGCCTGGTCTGCCACAAGGATGCCGCCGCTGAACTGATGAAGACCTCGCACTGGACTTGGGAGTCGAAGGCCTTTGAGGTGCCCTGGCGCAAGGGTCCGGTCACCATCGGCAAGATCAACCAGATCAACAACTTCTGCATCGGCGCGCAAGGCAACGAGAACAAGTGTATGACCTGCCACGCCGGCTATGGCTGGGAGGCCGGCAAAGCGGCGCAACAGGCCAATCCGGAGAACGTCGACTGCCTGGCCTGCCATGCCGACGCCAACGTCTATAGCAAAGGCCTGTTCGGCAATCCGGCCAAGTCCGTCAATCTCCTGGCCGCCGCCAGGAGCGTGCGTGCCACCACCCGGGAGAATTGCGGCAAGTGCCATTTCGACGGTGGCGGCGGCAACGGCGTCAAGCACGGCGATCTCGATGAGAGCCAGTACTTTCCGAGCCGTGCGCTGGACGTGCACATGGGCGGCAAGCATAACCTGCAGTGCAGCGACTGCCATGTCACCCGCAAGCACCAGGTCCTCGGCCGCGCACTCGCCGACAACTACACGATCGATCCCGCCGAGCAGGTGTCCTGTGAGCAGTGCCACCAAGGCAGTATCCACAAGGACGAACGCATCTCCGCGCATCTGAAATCGGTCGCCTGCCAGACCTGCCACATCCCGGCGATCGCGCGGGAAGAGCCGACGAAAACGACCTGGGACTGGTCGAAGGCCGGGCAGGACGGGCGCAAGGACGACCACTACACCTACCTGAAGATCAAGGGCGAATTCAGCTACGCATCGAACTTCGCGCCGACCTACCTCTGGTTCAACGGCAACAACGAATACCGCTATATCCTCGGCGATCAGATCAACCGCAACGGCCCGACCTACATCAACAAGCCGGCCGGCAGCATCAAGGATCCGAAGGCGCGGATCTTCCCGTTCAAAGTGCATATCGCAAAGCAGCCCTACGACAAGGTCAACGGCTACCTGCTGCAACCGGTGACCTCCGGCAAGGACGGCTACTGGACCCATTTCAACTGGGATCAGGCATTCAAGCTCGCGGAGCCCATCACCGGGCTGGCCTACAGCGGGCAATACGGCTTCACCGAAACCTACATGTACTGGGAATCCACGCACATGGTGCAGGCGGCCGACAAGGCCCTGCAGTGCGACGCCTGCCATTCCGCCACCGGCAAGCCCGGCCGGCTGGACTGGAAGGCCCTGGGTTATTCAGGCGACCCGGTCAAGTGGGGTGGGAGGAAGCTACCATGAGTACCCTGACGCGTGCCCTCTGGATTGCTTTGCTGACCGGCACGACCGTGCTTGCCGCGGCCAATCCGGCCACTCAGGTCGCCGCATCTACGCCGCAGCCGTCGATGCGAAGCCTGCACCCCAATTTCGCCCTGGTCGATGCCAATGCGGTGAACGTGCTCAAGAGTGGTCAGCCGGTGTCGACGATGAAGACCTGCGGCCAATGCCATGACACCGCGTTCATCGCCTCGCATGCCTTCCATGCGGATCTGGGTCTGAGCAGCTTCGCGCCATCCGGCAAGACCTTGGATTCCAGCCCCGGCCTGTTCGGCCAATGGGATCCGTTGCGCTATCGTTTCCTGACCCAGGCGGGTGACGAGCGGCTCGACCTGTCGACCGCGGGTTGGCTGATGCTCAACGGCGAGCGCGTCGCCGGTGGCGGACCGGCCACGACGTCGCGCGCCGGCCGGCCGCTGACCGAGTTGACCGCGCGGGACGGCGACCCGGAAACGTCGGTGCTCGATGCCGCCGGCCAGCGCGCCGTGTGGAACTGGTCCGCATCCGGGAGCATGGAAATGAACTGCTTCCTCTGTCACCTGGAGCAGCCCAATCTGGCGGCGCGCAAGGCGGCGATTCGCGCCGGCCGCTTTGCCGATGCCAACACGGCGACACTTTCCGGATTGAACCTCGTCGAGGCCGGTGCCAAAGGGTGGCTGTGGAATCGGGCAGCCTTCACCGCGGAGGGCCTCGTCGACAGCAAGCACCTGGGCATCCAGGATCCGACCAATGCCAATTGCGCCGCCTGCCATGGCGAGGTGCATCCGGCGGGCGACGCGCCCGTCCTGCTCAGCGCCTGCAATCTCGACTACCCGCAGACGGCGACGACCGGGCAGGTCGTGGCATCGCAACGGATCGATGCATCGGGCGTCAACCTGGCCGGCAAGTCGGCGCTGCGTCGGCCCTGGGACATCCATGCCCAGCGCCAGCTGAAGTGCACCGACTGCCACCACGCGCTGAACAATCCGGCCCACGTCAACCACCTCCAGGGCAAGGCGCCGTCGCACCTGCGCTACGACCCGCGCGCCCTCGAAATCGGGGACTACCTGCAACGGCCCGACCACAACTTCGCCCGCGGCCAGAGCGCGCAGGTCCACGTCGCGCCCGAGTACAAGGGCACCATGCGCCGGTGCGAGAACTGTCACGACGCCACGGCCAGTCACCAAGCCCGGCTGCCCTATGTCGAGACGCACATGGCCGCTCTGGCCTGCGAGAGCTGCCACATTCCCAAGCTGTATGCGCCGGCGATCCAGTCCTACGACTGGACCGTCGTCGGCGCCGACGGCGCTGCGCAGCACAGCTGCCGGGGCGTGGACGGCACGCCTGGCGACGTGCGCTCACTGGTGACCGGCTTCGAGCCGGTGCTGCTGAAGCGGAAGAACCTGGACGGCACTTCCCAACTGGCGCCCTACAACCTGATCACCACGTTCTATTGGGTCTACGAAGACGCCAACGGCCGCAAGCGTCCGGTAAGGCTGCAGGACCTGAAGGCCGCGTACCTGGATGGCGGCGCCTACGCGGCCGACATCGTCGCCGCGTTCGACAAGAATCACGATGGCGCCCTCGGCGCCGCGGAGTTGCGCATCGATTCGCCCCAGAAGGAAGCGGCGGTCAAGGCGCGCTTGGCCAAGCTGGGGCTGCAGAACGTGCACATGGAAGGTCAGGTTCAGCCCTTCAGCATCAACCACAACGTCGCTCGCGGCGAATATGTGCTCAACGACTGCCAAGCCTGCCATAGCGGACTCTCGCGCGTGACCCAAGGCATGCAGCTGGCGAGCTTCGCACCCGTTTCGCCCGTCTTCAATGCCAACAACAACGTCAGCGGTTCCGGCGATCTGATACGGCAAGGCAATGGTGCGTTGTTCTATCAGCCCGTGCCCGCCCGCGACGGTTTGTACGTATTCGGGTCAAGCCGCCTCAACTGGGTCGATGGCCTCGGTGCGCTGGCATTTTTGGGTGCCCTGTTGGGCGTGACCGTGCATGGGGGGATTCGTTATCTGGCGTTCAGGAAACGCCCGCCTGGCCATGAACCGACCCGGCGCGTGTACATGTACGAAGCCTACCGCCGCTTCTGGCATTGGCTGCAGGCTGTCAGCATCGTCATGCTGCTGCTGACCGGCTTGATCATCCATCGCCCGGACCTGTTTGCCGCGTTTCCGTTCGACAGCGTCGTGTCGCTGCACAACATACTCGCGGCCCTGCTCGTGCTCAATGCGGCGCTGTCGCTCTTCTACCACCTGGCGACCGAGCGCATCCAGGAATTCATCCCGCGGCCCTACGGCTTCTTCGACGATGCCATTCGGCAGGCCAAGTACTATGTGTCGGGCATCTTCAAGGGCGAACCACATCCTTTCGAGAAGCGTCCCGATGCCCGGATGAATCCGCTTCAGAAATTGACCTATTTCGGCATTCTGAATGTGTTGCTGCCGCTGCAGATCGTGTCCGGCGCTCTGATGTGGGGCGTTCAGCGCGCGCCGGAACTGGCGCTCGCCCTGGGCGGCCTGCCGTTGTTGGCACCGTTGCATACCTTGGTGGCCTGGCTGTTCGGCGCTTTCATCGTCGCCCACGTGTATTTGACGACGACCGGCACGACGCCGCTGGAGGCCATACGGGGCATGGTCACGGGCTATGAAGAGGTCGAAGATCATGATCAGCATGTCAGTGGCTGAACCGCCCGCACTGCCGCTTTGACATTCGGACTGGAGATTGCAATGCAATGGCTTAGATCGCTATTCAACCGGCCGGAAAAGGCCTACCTGCATCCTTACCTTGCCGGGGCCATACTCGGGGTCATACTTTTCCTGGCCTTCCTGCTGACCGGCAATGGCCTGGGATCTTCCGGCGCGACCAGCCGCATCGATGCCTTGGTGGTCGATCTGGTGGCGCCGGCGCACGTCGACAACACGCCGTATCTACTGAAGATGGCCGGTGGCGACAAGAACCCGTTGGACGACTGGATCGTGCCGGTGTTTTTCGGCGCCTTGCTGGGTGGCTTCATGTCGGGCGCCCGAAACGGTCGCTTGAAGCTGACTACGACCAAGGGCCCGCATATCAGCAACCCCCTGCGCTGGCTGATGGCCTTTCTGGGGGGCATGATCTTTCTGTACGGCGCGCGCATGGCCCGCGGCTGCACCTCCGGCCAGGCCCTGTCGGGCGGTGTCACGCTGGCAGCCGGATCCTGGGCAATCATGCTGGCCATCTTCGCCAGCGCGTATGCGCTCGCCTATTTTCTGAGAAAACTGTGGCAATAGGTCCGTTGCAGTCGACGCCGACCTGGCCAGCCCGGCCCCAACCGAGGAGCAGGATATGACTTTCCCCCTGGACGCCTTTACGGCGGTGAGCTCCGCCAATCCATGGACATACGTTGTCTTCGGCGGCATCGGTATGGCTTTCGGTTACACCCTCGAGTCGGCGGGGTTTGGCGACTCGCGCAAACTGGCTGCCCAGTTCTATTTCAAGGAACTCACGGTGCTCAAGGTCATGTTCACGGCGATCGCCGTCGCCATGACCTTGCTGTTTGGCGCCGTCGGGCTGGGGTTGCTCGAATTCAGCCAGGTCTGGGTCAATCCCACCTACCTCGGCTCGGGCGTGCTGGGCGGGCTCATCATGGGGGTCGGCTTCATCATCGGCGGCTTCTGCCCGACCACCTCGCTGGCCTCGGCCTCCACCGGCAAGATAGACGGGATGCTGTTCATGCTGGGAGGATTCGTCGGCGCGTTCCTGTTCGGCGAAACCGAAGGCTACTTCGACCATTGGTACAACGAAGCCGGCAACTACGGCCGCCTGACGCTGGACCAGGTGTTCGGCGTCCCGCCGTCGACCCTGGTGCTGATCGTCGTGGCGATGGCGCTATTCATGTTCTGGGGCGCCGAGCAGCTTGAGCGCATCTTCGGCGGCAAGGACCTGAGCCGCGAGCCCAAGCTGCGCAAGGTCGGGGCGGTGGGCCTGCTGGGCATGGCGTTGGCGGTGCTGGCCATCGGCAGTCCGTCCCTGGAGGAACGCTACCAGGGTTTAAGCTTCAAGCGCAGCGAAACAATCAAGCAGGCCGATGGCAAGTCGCAGACCCTGACCCATGTCTACAGCGCCGATGAAATGCTGAACAAGCGTCTGGTGTTCGTCTCGCCGGCCGAGGCGTTCAAGGTGCGCTATCAGCAGGAAGTCAAGCCGATCTACCTCGATGTGCGCAGCGAGGCCGACTACAACCTCTACCACCTTGCCGACACCATCAACGTTCCCCTGGACAAGCTTGCCACCGCCGTCCCGGGCCTGTTGACCGAACCCGCGGCCAACACCGTGTTCATTACCATCAGCAACGACGAGAGCGCGGCGATCAAGGCATGGAAACTGCTGGTCGCCAACAAGGTGCCCAACGTGTACATCCTGGAGGGAGGCGTCAACCACTGGATAGCCACATTTGGCGCCCAGGATGCGGGACTGCATCCCATTTCGTCCGCTGCCGACGACCAGTTGCGCTACGCCTTCACTGCCGCCCTCGGCAACCGCTACAAGTCGTGCTCTCCGAGTCCGATGGAGCATGAGGAACTCGATTATCAGGCGCGCATCGTGCTGCAACTCAAACGTGACAAATCTGGTGGGGGCTGCGGCTAGCGGTCCGAGTGCCGGAGCAGGTCATGCCCATACCCGAATCGAAGCGCGAAGCCTCCATGTCCGGTTTGGGCCGGTAGCTGGCGTTGAAAGTCAAACTGGCAAGTGCCGGTCCGGCTGTTCCTCCGCCATCAGGCGATGGTTTATCCGCCCCCAAGTAGGATAATCACGGCGAGGAGAACGAGATGAAACTGAATCGCCGCGACTTCCTGATCGCCGGTGGCGGGGTGCTGGCCGCCGCCGGTCTTCCCGCCATCGCTGGGGCGCGTCCCAAGGTAGTGGTGGTCGGCGCCGGCTACGGCGGCGCCACCTTCGCCCGTTATCTCAAGCTGTGGGTTCCCCAGGCCGAGGTGACCGTGATCGAGCCGAACGACCGCTTCGTCTCGTGCCCGTTCTCCAATACCGTCCTGGCGGGCTGGAACCGGCTGGGCGACATCACCTTTCCCTACGATCACATCCGCAAGGCGGTCGACCGCTTCGTGCGCGACGCGGTGACGGCCATCGATCCGGAGCGGCGCTCGGTGCGTACCCTGGGCGGGCACGTCTTCGCCTACGACCGACTGGTCCTGGCCGGCGGGGTGGAACTGATGTTCGACCGCGTCCGGGGTTATGACGCGGCCGCACAGGAGCGGATCAAGCATGCCTGGAAGGCCGGTCCGGCCCAGACCGGCGTGCTGCGCCGGCAACTGGAGGCGATGCCGGACGGCGGCACCTTCGTGATCTCGATCCCGATGGCGCCGTTCCGTTGCCCGCCGGCGCCCTACGAGCGGGTCAGCCTGATCGCCGATTATTTCAAGCGCGCCAAGCCGCGCAGCAAGATCGTCATGCTGGACGGCAATCCGGACATCGTCTCCAAGAAGCAGCTGTTCCTGACCGCCTGGAAGAGACACTACGGCTATGGCACCGAGGACAGCATGATCGACTACCGGCCCAACAACATGCCGACCGCGCTCGACGCCAAGGCCATGACCATCGGCACCGACTTCGATGACGTCAAGGGCGACGTCATCAACCTGGTGCCGCCCATGCGCGCCGCCGCCCTGACCGGCCAGATCGGCGCGCGTACCGGCGACAACGGTGCCTGGTGTCCGATCGACAACCTGACCTACGAGTCCACCGAGGTCGCCAACGTCCACATCCTGGGCGACTCCATCCTGTCCAACCTGTCCAAGGCGGCGGCCCTGGCCAACAACAGCGGCAAGCTGTGCGCCTACGCGCTGGCGGAGATCTTCGCCGGCCGCGCGCCGGATCCGGCGCCGGTGGTGACCAGCACCTGCTATTCGGCCAGCACCGACAAGACCGCCTTCCACGTCGCCACCGTGTTCCGCTACAACCCGGCCGACAAGAGCATGGAGGTGCAGCCCGGCAGCGGCGTCTCCGATGTCGAATCGGCCGAGGAATTCAAGTACATGCGCGGCTGGGCGAGGAACATCTGGGCCGACACCCTGGGGCTGCCGATGAGCTACCGCTTCACCAACCGGGTGTAAAGGAAGCGTCCGCGCTCGGGCACGCGCTCATTCTCCAAGCGCGAAGACATTCGACAGGGTGTTGATGTAGTTGAAATAGCCGGTGATCGCCACGGCCTCGACCACCTGGACGTCGCTGTAGCCGAGCGCCTTGAGGTCGTCGATGTCGGACTTGGGGATTTTGTAATTGTCCTTGTGCGAGGCCCGCAGGCAGAACCTGAGCAGGGCCTTTTCCTGTTCCGGGACGGCCATCGCGTCGACGCCCTGGAGCACTTGTCCGACCAGTTCCTCCGACATCCCGAGCATCCTGGCGATGCGCTTGTGCACGTCGACGCACATCGTGCAGTCGTTCTCCCTGGACACCAGCAGGGCGATGGCCTCCTTGACCCGGTAGGGCAACGCCGTTTCGGCGAGCAGATAGCTCTGCGCCATCTGGTCGGTGGCGAAATAGACCCTTTCGTTGACGGCGAGGAGCTTGAATATGTCGCCCAGTTCGCCGGTCTTTTCCAGTATCGGGCGTGCCTTGGCCTGGATTTCCGGGGTCATGTCGGCATATTCGGGTAATGCGATGTGAGCCATGATGGTTGCCTCTGGCTAGATGTCGACGGCCGGCGAATCGATTGTCCGCCGGTCGGGCGTTCTGTCGAATGATGGCGTGGAGGCTGCCGCACGGGTCGAGCGCCGCGGGTCGTCGGGTTGGGGCGATGAAAGAAGTCCACGACACATGCTACTACCGCGGCCGGCGACCGTGCCAAGGCTGTTTTTCAGACGCTACGGATGCCGGAGGCGGCGATCAGGGCCAGTCCGGCGGCCAGTACCGTGGCCCAGAACAGGCGTGCCCTGCGGTGCTGATGCTCGCCGAACCAGAATACCGACAGGAGGGCGGCGATGACGATGCCGCCGTTGCTCAACGCCACCGCGTAGGCGGCGGGCAGGGTGGCCATGGCGTGCACGACCAGGGCATAGGCGGTGCCGATCGCCAGGGCGCCGGCCGCGAGCAGCCGGGCCGGCGGCCGCAGCCGGGGCCGCCAGTGGCCGGATTCCCGGCGCAGGGCCAGGGTCAGGACCAGCCAGGCGATCAGGTAGCCGAGCGATATGTAGCCGAGCCGGCTGGCGAAGCCGGGCAGATGGCCGACCGCCACCTTGTCGCTGAGCGAGTAGGCCGTGGTGCCCAGGGCGGCGATCAGGGCCGGGACGATGGCCCGGCCCGACTCGGCCCGCCAGGCGCTGGCGCCGAGCAGGACCAGGGCCAGGCTGCTGACCGCGATGCCGGCCAGGCCGAGACCGTCGAAGCGTTCGCCGAAAAGCAGGACGCCGGCCAGGGCGATGAACAGCGGCGCGCTACGGGCGATCGGGTAGGCCAGGGCCACCGGGGCATGGCGGTAGGCCGCGCGCAGACTCAGGAAATACACCGCCAGGGCGGCGCCGGACAGGGCGATGCAGGCCGCCAGGGTGGCGTCCCAGTGCGCCTCGGCGGCCAGTGCCCAGACCGACCACGGCCCGATCAGCAGCAGGTGCCCGGCCAGGGCCCACCAGATGAATTCCTGGCGTGCCGGCACATGGCGCGCCAGCAGGTTCCAGGTGACGTGCAGGACGATGGCGAGCAGGAGCGCCGCGGCGGCGGTCATCGGGTGCGATAGACGGTCGACATGGTCGGAACCCTACCCATCCGGGCTGGAAACGCAAGCGCGTGCGTCCGGTCATGGTGGTCGATGGGCGAACGCGTTACCGGCTGCGCCGACGGCAAGCTGCCGGAATACGCTCGGCCGGTCGACGCGGGTGTGGCGTCCTGCCGACGGCCGCATAAATTATTTTTCTGACCGACGTAAATTATTGGAAAAGGAAATGCCGAGTGGATATATTCGGACGATGTTATCCGTAATGTGGCGGTGGCGGCCGACGCCATGAATCCGCAAGTGACTGTAGACTGGGTCGATACCCTGGTCATCCTGCTCTACCTTTCCGCCACCGGATACCTGGGCTGGCTGGGTTGGAAAGGTACCAGGTCGGCCGCCGATTTCCTGCTCGCCGGGCGCGGCGCCCACCCCGTGGTGATGGCCATCTCCTACGGCGCCACCTTCATCTCCACCTCCGCCATCGTCGGTTTCGGCGGCGTCGCCGGGATGTTCGGCATGAGCCTGCTCTGGCTCACCTTCCTCAACATCGCGGTGGGCATCTTCATCGCCTTCGTGGTCCTGGGCGAGCCGACCCGGCGCATCGGCCACCGCCTGGGCGCCCACACCTTCCCGGAACTACTCGGCCTGCGCTTCCAGAGCAAGGCCATCCAGGTCTTCGCCGGGGGCCTGATCTTCCTCTTCATGCCCCTCTACATCGCCGCCGTGATGACCGGCGGGGCGGTGTTCGCCGCCTCCCAGTTCGGCATCGACTTCGAGGTGGCCCTGCTCATCTTCAGCCTGCTCACCGCCGCCTACGTCATTCCCGGCGGCCTCAAGGCGGTGATGTACACCGACACCCTGCAGGGGGTGATCATGATCGTCGGCATGCTGTTCCTGCTCTGGTTCACCTACGACAGCCTGGGCGGCGTCACCGAGGCGCACCGGGCCCTGACCGGCATGGCCGACATGGTGCCCAAGCCCCTGGCCGAGATCGGCCACCGGGGCTGGACCGCCATGCCCGAGTTCGGCTGGGGGGCGAAGTCCTTCGATCTGTGGTGGACCGTGGTCACCTCCATCATCCTGGGCGTGGGCATCGGCGCCCTGGCCCAGCCCCAGCTCATCGTCCGCTTCATGACCGTGCGCAGCCGCCGGGAACTGGACCGGGCGGTGCCGGCCGGCGCCCTGTTCATCCTGCTCATGGTGGGCACGCCCTACGTGGTGGGCAGCCTGTCCAACGTCTGGTTCGTGCGCAACGGCCCGCTCCTGTCCGGCAAGGTGGTGCAGGTGATCGACCCGGCCGAGGACCGGGCCGTGGTGCAGGTGGTCAAGGAGACCGCCCCCGGCCGCTGGGAGGCCGTGCTGAATCCCAAGACCGGCAAGCCGACCCTGGCGCCCATCGCCGTGGTCGAGCGCCAGCCCGCCCTGGACGCGGCCGGCCAGCCCTTCGAGCGGGTCAGCGGGCGGTCCATCGCCGTGGTCTACGGCAAGGGCCAGGCCGACCAGATCATGCCCCTCTACATCACCTCGGCCCTGCCGCGCTGGTTCGGCCTGCTGTTCTTCCTGACCCTGCTGTCGGCGGCCATGAGCACCCTGTCGAGCCAGTTCCACACCCTGGGCACGGCGGCCGGGCGCGACCTTTGGGAACAGCTGATCGGCAAGCCCGCCGACGGCCAGCCCAGCCTGAAGGCGATCCGCCTGGCCATCCTGGCCGGCCTGCTGGTCTCGGTCACGCTGGCCTACACGGTGCGGGACGAATACGTCATCGCCCGCTTCACCGCCATCTTCTTCGGCCTCTGCGCCGCGACCTTCATGCCCGCCTACGTGGGCGGCCTGTTCAGCCGCCGCATCACCCGCGCCGGCGCCATCGCCTCGATGGCGGTGGGGCTCGCCACCTCGCTGTTCTGGCTCCTGTTCGTCAAGGCCAAGGAGGCCGGCGCCATCGGCCTGGTCAAGGCGGTCACCGGCGGCCGGTCCAGCCTGGTGGAAGACCTGCCCAACTGGCCGGTGGTGGACCCCATCGTGGTGGCCCTGCCGCTGGCCATCCTGACCGCCGTCGCGGTCAGCGCCGTCACCCGGCCGCCCGACGCCGCCCACCTGGCGCGCTGTTTCCCGGAACGGCGCGACTGAGGAGACCCCCCGTGCTCGGCATCGACGATCCCCTGATCTGGCTGGCCTACGTCGCCTGCCTCGCGGCCACCGCGCTGTGCGTGGGCTACGGGCTGGTCCGGCGCAACCGCGCCGGCGACGAACTCAGCCAGGAAGACCGCGCCTGGGCGGTCGACGAGAAGAAAGTGGAAGATGAACTTTGATTGCCGCGGTAGGTTTTTTCCTTCGATTCGCTCGACCTCCACTTGGATAGCCACCCTCACCCGCGCTGCCGCGCACCCCTCCCCCCTCGAGGGGGAG
>JAAXVP010000235.1 GCA_013335435.1 Thiobacillus sp.
CCGGCAGGCGCCGGCTTGTACAAGTATCAATCTCCTTGTGGGCAAGTCCGAGCCGCCATCAAAACAAACAATAAGTAAAACTGCCTATCGGGGCTAATCTGAAAATCTGTCCCGATGGCCGTGCAATGTAACCGGCGGTGTCGGATTGGCGCCTCCGGGGCGCCGGGTGTCCTGCTTTTCCGGGAGCTCGCCATGACCACGCCTATGTCGCGTTGGCGGTTGGGGATTTCGACGGTGCTGGGCGGCCTGCTCCCTTGGGTGGTTCAGGCCGACGGCGATGCCGCGGCCGGGTCCAGGAAGGCGATCTACTGTTCGTATTGCCATGGCGCGGACGGCAATCCGGCCGCTGCCGACATCCCCCGTCTGGCCGGCCAGGACGCCAACGCCCTGCTTGCCAAGATGAAGCGGCAATTGCCCAACCAGGATCGCCGTCACCCCATGTACCAGGCCTTCGTCACCGGCGATTGCCTGAACGACCGGGAGATGTCGAACCTGGCCGCCTATTTCTCGGGCCAGTCCGCCACGCCGTAGCCAGGTCGGTTCAGGGGCGCACCGGATAACCGGCCGGCAGGTTGAACACCTCCGGCTTGATTGTCGCGCTGGTGAAGTCCTGGAAGGCGACGTTCAGCCGGGTGGGCATCTTCCTGGCCAGGTTGGCCATCGGCCCGTTGCCTTCGTAGCTGGCTTCCAGGTCGCACGAGCAGGGCAGGCCCTTGGGCGCCAGCTTGCGGATGATCTCGCTGAACAGTTGCGACTGGGCCGGGGTGACCTTGGCGACGGCCGGGATGCCCAGGAAGAAATCGGGCTGCCGGGCCAGTTTGACCAGGCTCTTGACCTCGGCCTGCTCGGGTGCGTCGCCGGCTACCCAGACCACGCCGTTGAGGTGGAACACCGTTTCCTCGGTGCCCAGCCGGGTCGGTATGCTGGCGCTCAACCGGTAGGCCTCGCAGTTCCAGTTCCGCAGCGGCCGGGTCTGGCCGGTACGTTCCATGGCCATCTTCATGCTGCTGGCCGGCGCGTTCACCTCGGTGGTGGCCTGGAGGTTGTTCAGGTCGTGTATTTCGATCTGCCGGCTGGCATGGTCGATCACGGCGACCCGGTGCCTGGCGAGGTCGAACAGGTGGCTGAAGTAGCGGCCGCGGTCGACATAGTCGCGCCGGATCATCGTGTCGTGGATATAGATGCGCTCCTGGCTCGACATGGGCATGCCGAAGGCGCCCGCGGCGCTGTATCCGGACAGGGTCAGGTCGGCGTGGCCGAGCGCCGGCCAGAGCGCGAGCGCTACCAGGGCCAGGCCGGCTATTCGATAAGTCATTCTTGCTTGCTCCGGAAATCCGTATTGACCTCGCCCAGGTTCAGGCGTTGATATACCCGCATCAGCGGCTTGGGCGCCCACCAGTTCAGCCAGCCCATCAGGCGCAGGGTGGCCGGTACCAGGAGCATGCGCACCAGGGTGGCGTCGACCAGCACCGACAGCAACAGGCCCAGGCCGATGGCCTTGATGAACACCACCTCGCCCATGGCGAAGGCGCCCAGCACGACCCCGATCAGCAGGGCCGCGTTGGTGATGATCGGGCCGCTGCGCTGCATGCCCATGGAGACCGACTTCAGGCTGTCGCCCTTGGTCAGGTCGCACATCTCCTTGACCCGCGAGAGCAGGAACACCTCGTAGTCGATCGACAGGCCGAAGGCGCTGGCGAAGATCAGGACCAGGATGGTGCCGTCGAGGGCGCCCTGGGGGGTGAAGCCGAGCAGGCCGGACAAGTGGCCTTCCTGGATGATCCAGACCAGGGCGCCGAAGGTCGCCGACAGGGAGAGCAGGTTGGTCAGCACCACCTTGAGCGGCACCAGCAGGCTGCCCAGCATCAGGAACAGGAGCACGAAGATCACCCCGATGATGGCCGCCAGGACGATGGGCACGCGGTGGCCCAGGGTGTCGAGGTAATCGAGATGGAAGGCCGGGAAGCCGCCGACATGGACCTCGGCCAGGGCCGGCGGCAGGGGCAGGGCGCGGATGCGGGCGACCAGCGCGCGTGCCTCGGGTGAGGTCGGGTCCGGCTGGAAATAGACGTACATCAGGGCGCTGCGCCCGTGGCCGAACTCCTCCAGGGCGGCCGCGGCCTGGGGGAACTGGTCGGGATGCTGGTAGAGCATCAGGTAGTCGGCCAGGCTGAACGCGGGGTCCAGGCTCATCAGCCCGGTCACCCGGGTGACGCCGGGCAGGGCGGCGATCGCGCCGGTCAGCTGGTGCAGGCCGGTCAGGCTCGCGGGTTCGGTGAGCCGGTCGCGGCTGTGCACCACCATCAGGATGGGGGCGATCTCGCTGGTCGGGAAGGCGCTTTCCAGGGCCAGTTGAACCTGCCGGCTTTCCGCGCTCGGCGGCAGGGAACGGCTGTCGGCCGGTCCCACCTTCATGTCCCTGACCGGCAGGCCCATGACCAGCAGGATCGCCAGCGATCCCAACAGCACCGTGCGGGCGTGGTTCATGACGAAATGGCTGAAACGGTACCAGTTGCCGGTTTCGCCCATGTCGGGTGGTCGTTTGGCCAGGAAGGGCGGTACCAGCCGGTTGACGCGCGGGCCCAGAAGGGCGAGCAGGGCGGGCAGGAGCAGGACCGTGGTGAGCATGGCCGAGGCGACCGAGATGCCGCCGGCCAGACCCATGTTGTGAAAGAAGCGCTGCGGCAGCAGGAACAGGCAGAACAGGCTGGCCGCGACGGTGGCGCCGCTGAACATCAGGGTGCGGCCGGCGGTCAGCATGGTGGTGCGCAGCGCCAGGCTGGCCAGCTGGCCGAGCGCCAGTTCCTCGCGGAAGCGCGACACCATGAACAGGCTGTAGTCGACCGCCAGGCCGAGGCCGAGCATGGAGACCACGTTGGGCGCGTAGACGTTGATGTCGGTGACCCAGGTCGCCAGCTTCAGGCAGGCGATGCTGGTGACGATGGTCACCACGCCGACGATCAGGGGCAGCACGGCCGCCACGCCGGAACGGAACACCCAGACCAGTAGGACGGCAAGCAGGATGAAGCTGATCGTCTCGGCCAGCCTGAGGTCGTGGTCGAGTTGTTCGCGCACGTCGACGTAGACGGCCAGTTCGCCGCCCAGGCGGATGTCGAGGGGGGCGCTGGCCAGGCTGGCGCGCAGGCCCTGGTAGGCGGCGACTCCTTCGTCCTGGCCGCGCTTCAGGTTGACGATGGCGTAGGTCATGCTGCCGTCGTGCGCGCGCAAGGCCGGATTGCCGGTGGTGTAGTAGGTATGCAGGCTGCCGATGTCCGGGTTGCCGTACAGCGGGGCCAGGGCGGCCTCGACGGCCTGGCGGTAGTCCGGCCCGTCGACCTCCCGCGGGCTGCCCGGACGGGGGCTGAACAGGACCACGACCGGGGTCTCGTTGCGGCCCAGTTCGTCGCGCATGTGTGCGGCGGTCAGGGCCGAGCCGCTGCCGGGGGCGTCCCAGCCGGGGTCCAGGGTCAGGCGCTGCGCGATGTCGAAGCCGAACAGGCCGCAGGCCAGCAGCCACAAGCCGGCCAGCCCGACCAGGGTGCGCGGGTGGCGGGTGGCCAGGCCGGCCAGGGTATCGAGCAGCGGCAGGCGCATCGTTAGCGGCTCATTCGCATGCGCCGTTCCGCCTCGCGGGCCAGGGCCTCCATGCGCAGGCGGATTTCACCCTGGACATAGTCGTCGGTCAGCATGGGCGGCGGCGGCAGGGCCGGGGTGATTTGGGCGCGATAGAACAGGGTCACCGGGGCGCGTTCGCCCTGGATGAGCCATTCGCCGCGCATGGAGGTGACCCAGCCCGATACCGAGCGGAAGACGATGCGGTCATACGGTCGCTCGGTGAGTTCCAGGATCACGTGATCCGGCATGACCAGGGCCAGCATGCCGCCCTCGCCCTTCTGCTCGACCAGCTTGGCGGTCGCACTCGGCGCCGAGATCTGCCGCGACATGGTCATGCCCGGCACGAAGGCGGTCAGGCGGTTGTAGTCGGTCAGGGTGTCCCAGAGCACGCGCGGGTCGGCGTTCACCACGGTGACCGCGCGGATGCTGACCCCGGTGAGCCCGATATCCGTGGCCACCCGGGTCTGGCTGGCGCTGACGCACGCCGGCATGGCCGCGATCAGGCAGAGTAGGTATTTGAACATCGTGTCTCCTCGCGCGGGTTTTGACCCGCTGCCGCAATGTACCTCACTCCGGAAGGGGACGACTTGGTTATTTGGTGCGCATCCCGGTTGATCGGTTGTTTGTCGGCAATGGAATGTGTAGAGTCTTCTACATGATGTCATGGCTGTTACTCATTATTACCCTGCCCACTGAAAACGCCGCCGCCCGGATGCGGGCTTGGCGCGCGCTCAAGGCATCGGGGGCGGTCGTGTTGCGCGACGGGGTCTATCTTCTGCCGAATCATGGCGAATGCCGCGCCAGCCTGGCCGCGATCGCCGCGGGTATTACCGCCTCGGGCGGCACGGCCTGGCTGCTGGAAGCCACGGGCGAGGACTTCACCGGACTTTTCGATCGTGCCTCGGAATATGGCCGACTGGCGCTCGACATCGCGTCATGCGGCGCCGATCTCAAGCGGGTCGCGGCGGGCGAATCGGCCCGGCGGGCAAAAAAGTTGCGCAAGGGGTTCTCCGCCATCGTGGCGGTCGATTTCTTTCCCGGTCCGGCCCAGGCCCAGGTGATGGCGCAACTCGACGACCTCGATGCCGCCATCCGCACCCGTATGGTGCCGGACGAGCCGCGCGCCCAGGCAGTCGCCGCCATCGCGCGCCGCGATTCCGCCGATTACCAGCATCGCCTGTGGGCCACCCGCAAGCGGCCCTGGGTCGACCGCCTGGCCTCGGCCTGGCTGATCCGCCGCTTCATCGATCCGCGCGCACGGTTCGTCTGGCTGGAGGAACCGGCCGAGTGTCCCGAGCAGGCGCTCGGCTTCGACTTCGACGGCGCCGAATTCAGCCATGTCGGCGAGCGGGTCACCTTCGAGACCCTGCTGGCGAGCTTCGGCCTGGAATCCGATCCGGGCCTGGCGCGCTTGGCCGGGGTCGTCCACTACCTCGACGTCGGCGGCCTGCCGGTGCCCGAGTCGGCCGGCCTGGAGGCCTTGCTGGGCGGGATGCACGCCACCATCCCGGATGACGACGTCTTGCTCGAAGCGGCTTCGGGTGCCCTCGACTACTTCTATTCAGCCCTCAAGGAAACGCCATGACCGAGCCGCTACGACCCGCGCACCCGAGCCTAGCCGAGGCCTTTCCCTATTGGCTGAAGCTCGGCTTCATCAGCTTCGGCGGCCCGGCCGGGCAGATCGCCATGATGCACCAGGAGCTGGTCGAAAAACGGCGCTGGATCTCCGAGCACCGCTTCCTGCACGCCCTCAACTACTGCATGCTGCTGCCCGGCCCGGAGGCGATCCAGCTGGCCATCTACATCGGCTGGCTGCTGCACGGGGTGTTCGGCGCGGTGGTGGCGGGGGTGCTGTTCTTCCTGCCCGCCTTCGCGCTGTTGTCGGGGTTGGCGGCGGTCTACCTGAACTTCGGCGATGTGCCGCTGGTGGCCGGCCTCTTCTACGGCATCAAGCCGGCGGTGGTGGCGGTGGTGCTGTTCGCGGCCTGGCGCATCGGCAGCAAGGCC
>JAAXVP010000493.1 GCA_013335435.1 Thiobacillus sp.
CCCTCGCCGGCGCCGACCTCCTGGTCAGCGCCCAGACCGGCTCCGGCAAGACCGCCGCCTTCATGCTGCCCAGCCTGTGTCGCCTGGCCGAGCCGTCGGCCATGAAGGGCTACGGCCCCCGCATCCTGGTCCTGACCCCGACCCGCGAACTGGCCATGCAGGTCGAGAAGGCGTCGGTCACCTACGGCCGCGAGATCCGCAAGCTGCGCACCGTCAGCCTGGTCGGCGGCGCCCCCTACGGCCCCCAGCTCAAGCAGCTGTCGCAAGCCGTCGACATCGTGGTCGCCACCCCGGGCCGCCTGATGGACCACATGCAGCGCGGCAAGATCGACTTCGACCGCCTGGAAGTGCTGGTCCTCGACGAGGCCGACCGCATGCTGGACATGGGCTTCATCGACGACATCCAGATGATCGTCGCCAGTTGCCCGAAGAACCGCCAGACCCTGCTGTTCTCCGCCACCCTGGACGGCGTCGTCGGCAAGCTGGCGCGCGACCTGACCCGCGACGCCCAGCGCATCGAGGTCGCCCGCAAGGAAGACCCTGCCGCCCAGATCGGCCAGAAGCTGCATTTCTTCGACGACCCGATGCACAAGCTGCGCCTGCTCGACGCCCTGGTGCGCGACGCCACCCTGACCCAGGCCGTGGTGTTCACCGCCACCAAGGCCGGTGCCGAGGAACTGACCGACGAATTGCGCGACCGCGGCTTCCTGGCCGAGGCCCTGCACGGCGACATGCCCCAGCACAAGCGCACCCGCACCCTGGATCGCGTGCGCAACGGCCGGGTCCAGTTCCTGGTCGCCACCGACGTGGCCGCGCGCGGCATCGACGTCGCCGGCATCAGCCACGTGATCAACTACGACGCCCCGCGCCAGGCCGAGGACTACGTCCACCGCATCGGCCGTACCGGCCGGGCCGGCCGCAGCGGCACCGCGGTGACCCTGGTCGCCTTCCGCGAGCGCCATCTGGTGCGCAACATCGAGCGCTACACCGGCCAGCCGATCGAGGTCGCCACCATCCCCGGCCTGGAGCCGACCATCAAGCCGCGTCCGGAAGGCTTCAAGCCTGGCGCCGGCAAGCCCTGGGGCGACAAGCCCGGCTACAAGGGCAAGCGTCCGGCCGGTTCGGGCGACTGGAAGAGCAAGCCGGCGGGTGGCTGGAAGGACGGCCAGAGCAAGCCCTGGGGCGACAAGCCCGCTTACAAGGGCGGCGCCGACAAGCCGGCCTTCAAGGCCCACGGCGACAAGCCGCACGCGGCCGCCGGCCAGCAGCAGGCGCACAAGCCGAAGCGGGCCGAGCGGTTCTGGTAATCCGAACCTTGTCATCGCGAGGAGCGCAGCGACGCGGCGATCCTGTGGGGTAAGCAAGACTCCTGGATTGCCGCGCTACGCTCGCAATGACAAACAAAAATGCCCGCGCAAGCGGGCATTTTGTTGTCGGCAGCCGGCTACCGCTCAGACGTGGTACTGCCGGCTGCCCGTCTTCACCGCTTCCACCAGCGCGGCGACGTTGTCGGGCGGGGTGAACTGGGAGATGCCGTGGCCCAGGTTGAAGACGTGGCCGGTGCCCTGGCCGTAGCTGGCCAGGATGCGCCTGGCCTCGGCCGACACCGCTTCCGGCGTGGTGAGCAGGATGAACGGGTCCATGTTGCCTTGCAGGGCGACCCGGTCGCCGACCTTCCGGCGCGCCTCGCCGATGTCGATCGCCCAGTCCAGGCCGACGGCGTCGGCGCCGCAGTCGGCGATCTGGTCCAGCCAGAGGCCGCCGCCCTTGGTGAAG
>JAAXVP010000236.1 GCA_013335435.1 Thiobacillus sp.
GGGCGCCCGGCTGGCGCGGCAGCTTGACCGCCAGGGCGCCGGCCTCGCGTTCCGCCAGTTCCTCCAGGTAGCCTTCCACCGTCGAGGCGTCGGCGAAGTGGTGCAGGCGCTCGCAGTTGGCGCGCAGCTCGCTGGCGGTCTGGGGGCCGCGCAGCATGAGCACGGCCAGGAGATCGACCGCGGCGGCGGGCAGGCCGTACACCTTGGCGACGTTGTGGGCGTAGCGCAGCACCCGGCCGGAGGCGCCGTAGCTCTCCATGACCAGGGCGCGGTGGCGCAGCTCGTCCAGGGTGGCCTGGATCTCGGCATCGGCCAGGGTCATGACCGGGTCGCGCGAGGTCTTCTGGTTGCAGCCGGCGGCCAGGCTGTTCAGGGTGAGCGGATAGGCGTCCGGGGTGGTCTTGGCCTTCTCGACCAGCACGCCCAGGATGCGCGCCTCGACCGGGGTCAGCAGGGGCAGGGTCATGGCGCCTCGCCGGTCTTGGCGATGAAAAACGGGCAGGTCACCTCATCGCCCCGGCGCACCAGTTCCTCGCTGAAGTCGGCGTAGGTGCGGTGCAGGCTGTGCCGGCCGGCGTCGTCCTCGAAACGTCGGCAATCGGCGGCCAGGGGGCAGTTGGAGGTCATGCAGTAGGTGATCGTGTCGGTCATGGTCAGAAAAGCTCCACTTCGCCCGAGACGGGCTGTTTCTTGATGCTGTCGATGTACTGGCGTTCCTGGTCGGCGATGGTGTTGGTGTGCAGGGAGCGCAGTCGCTTGACCTTGGCCACGCCGGTGGCGGGGAAGAACATCACCATGCGCGGGAAGATGTCGCCGACGTCCTCGGCCACGACCGGCAGGCCTTCGATGTCCAGGTAGTCGCGCACGAAGGTGATGTTGGCCAGGCCGACGTCGGTCATGTTGGAGATGATGCGGCCGCCGCCGAACAGCTTCACTTCCAGGTTCTGGCGGCGGCCGCCGTTGCGCATGATCTCGTTGATCAGGTGTTCCATGGCGTAGTTGCCGAAGCGGGTGGCGTCGGACAGGTTGGCGGCCTTCAGGCTGGCCAGGTCGCTGAATTCGGTGGCGGGCAACATGAAGTGGTTCATGCCGCCGATGCCCGAGACCCGGTCGCGGATGCAGGCCGAGATGCAGGAACCCAGGGTGGTGGCGACGCCTTCCTTGTGCCGGGTGACGTAGAACTCGCCCGGCAGGATGCGCGCGGCATAGGACTGGAACTGGTTGTTCCAGGATCGCCGCACGTGTTCGAAGCCGGGCAGGGGCGGCGGCATGGGCGGCAGGTCGGTACGGGTGGAGACGAGCGCCATCACTGCCCCAGGAAGATTTTTTCGATTTCGCCGAATTCCTGCTGGGCGGCGCGCACCACGGCCTCGACCACCTCGGGATCGAGGCCGGTCGTCGCCCAGGCCGCCGGGTCGATGGCCGGGGCATCCTCGAGGTCGAGGCTGTCGACTTCGGCCAGCTGGGCCAGGCTGTTGGCGATGTGGACCAGGGCCACCTCGCGGCCGTGCGCCTCGGCGCGGGTCGGGTCGTGGTGCCAGGCGATGCAGGCCTGCAGCATGGCGGGCAGGTTCCATTGCCGGGCCAGGGCGGCGCCGACCGTGGCGTGGTCGAAGCCGAGCAACTGCTGCTCCGCCTCCGGCACGGCGATCTCCTCCTGGCTGTCGAGCACCATCAACAGGGCCGCGTGGGCTTGTTCGGGCAGGCGGTTGAAGATGATCAATTCGCCCAGGTCGTGCAGCAGGCCGGCGGTGAACAGGGCGTCCGGGTCGCAGCGCCGGGCCAGCTTGCCAAGTTCCCGCGCCGCCAGGGCACAGAGCAGGCTGTGCTTCCAGAAGTTGCGCGGCGTCACCAGGTCGTTGGGCAGGCCCTCGAAACTGCTCGCCACCGACAGCGACAGGGCCAGGTTGCGCACCTGCGAGGTGCCGATGATGGTGACCGCCTTGCTCACCGTGTCGACGGCGGCCGAGAAGTTGTACAGGGCGCTGTTGGCCAGCTTGAGCAGCTTGGCGGTGAACGCGGCATCCTGGCTCACGGCCCTGGCGATGTCGGCGCTGGAACTGTTGGGATCCTCGATCAGGCGGTTGATGCGGATATAGACGTCGGGCAGCGTGACCAGGCCGCTGATGTCGCGGACCAGGTCTTCGGGCGTACTGGCGACTGAGTTCATTTACTCATTCTAGGCGAGAAGCCGTGTGGCGATCACTTGCCGTCCTGGGCCGCTTGGTCGAGGCGCTGCTGTTCCATCTGGGTGGCGGCGTTGACCTTGTTGGTCAGGTCCTCCTGGAGTTGCCGGCCTTGCCGGATCTCCTCCTGGCCGGCCTTGGCGGCCACCGCCGCGCTGCCGACGGTTTCCGCGCCGCAGCCGGCAAGCAGGAGCAGGAGGACGGGCAGGGTGCGGCGCGCGGCAGGGGTCATGGCTTCTCCGTTCGTGGTCGGTCTGGATGGGTATGGGACTCGGCCCGTCCCGCCGTCGGAGTATAGCCGGCCGCGTGCCGGGTTGCTCAGGCCGCCAGGGGCTCTGGCTTGCCGGGCGGCGGGACGCCCTTGCTCGGGTCGAGCGGAGGCAGATCGTGGGCGGCGCGCGCCCGGCTGCACTTCTCGTCGGGCTGGCCGTTCGCGTCCCAGGGCTCCAGTTCCCGGCAGGGCGACGGGCGTTGGTCGTAGATGGAACAGCAGACCGCCTCGCCGATCCGGCCGTCGAGGGCGACGCAGCGGACCGGCTTGGTCAGGGTGCCCTTCATGGCGCTGCGATACGGGTTGAGCGGTTCGGTCAGTTCGGTCGGCACGCCGCCGCCCAGCAATGGGTCCGCCTCGCTCCAGTAGAAGGAGACTCGGAAGAAGGCACAACATGCACCGCACTGCAGACAGGGATTGCCCACGGAACGCAACCTGAAACAAGACTGACATCGGAAGGGGAGCGCCCGGAGGGACCGGGCGCGGCGCGGATTCTAGTAATGGCCGACGGGAAAGAAAAGGGGGGGCGGCTTCAGTCGTGTCTTTCCGGTGGAATGCCGGACGGGCTGCCCGTCTGGCCGGCGGCGGCGGTGAAGGAGGCGTCGCCGACCAGGCGGTGGACGATACCGGCCACCAGCAGGGCGAGCAGGACCAGGCCATAGTGCCACATGCCGGGCGCGTCGGTCGGCGATTCGCCGGTGGTGGCGATTTGCAGCGGCTCGACGATGAGCTGGCGCAGCAGGGTGATCATGGCGACCTCGATGAACACCTGCACCCGCACCATGCCGCTCAGCAGGTAGCGGATCTCCGCCGAGACCAGGCTGGACAGGGTCCAGACCAGGAACAGGGTGCCGAGCGAGCTCAGGAAGCCGCCGGCCAGGTGGCCCTGCTGCAGGGTGTGGGCGATATTGGCGAGGAATTCCCATACCACCATGACGCAGCCGATCACCAGGGCGGTGGCCAGGAGCAGGTGGAGCAGGCGGTCGAAACGTTTCAGGGTACTGATGAGCAGGGATTCGTAGCGGGTCATGGGGGAAGCTCGGAATGCATGATGGGGGTCATCGTACCGGTTCGGCTTGCACCGGGGTGGCCAGATCGAACAGGCGCTTGATGTCGGCCGGGTCGAAGCCGGATTGGCCGGGGCGCGGCTCGATGCTGGCGAACTTGCCCTCGCTGACCGTGCCCAGGTCGTAGCGGTACGAGGCGGTGGTGAGCTTGCCCTCGCCGCTGTCGATGCCCTCCACGTAGAGGATCATCTGGTCGCAGTCGGCCGGCCGCTGGCCGGCGGCGATCTCGGCCTGTATTTCCGCCAGGCTGATGATCTCCGCACCGGCGTCGGCAAAGGACAGGCGCTTCTTGTAGATGGCCGAGGCGACCTCGCCCATCTCGATGTACATGCGGAAAGGCATCTGGCTACCGAGGACCGGGATGGTGGCGTTGAGGACGTTGCAGGTGTAGTGCTGGAAGGTGCGCGTGGCGACGTGGTAGTAGCGCAGGGTCGCGGCGACGCGTACGTTGTAGAGGTCATGCTCGCCGGCGTTGAGCAGGCGGAACACCAGGTATTCGCCCGGGAAGCGCGCCTGCTCCGACTCGATGATGGCGCGCGAATAGAAGGCCAACGGCTTCGAGAACTTCAGGTTGGACTGGTGGCCGATCATCTTGGAGGTGAACAGCGAGGACGAGAAGGCGGTCAGCAGCAGCAGGCCCAGCTTGTTGAGCAGGCTCCAGAAGGAGTTGATCTCGGGTGCCTCGCCGCTGTCCAGGAACAGGAAGGCGGTGACCTTGGCGAAGCGCTCGGTCAGTGGCGGCAGGTCCGCGAACGGCCAGGTGGCATAGCCGATGACCAGGAACAGGATCAGGTAGAACGCCAGGTAGGCGCCGGCGATCAGGCCGAGCTGGGTCCAGTAGCTGGCCGACTGTAGGCCGGTCCAGAATTTCTTGAAGCGCTTCATCGCTTGTCTCCGAGTCTGACGAGGGCGGCGCGCCGTACCCAGGGGTCGGGGTCGGCGGCCAGCGTTTCCAGTTGTCCCGCCGAGGTTTCGGGCAGCTCGACGGCGGCAAGCCGGACCAGCCAGCAGGGCGATGCCGGGTCCGGTCGGCCGACCAGGCCGGTGGCCAGGCCCGGCGGGATGCGGGGATGGTGTCCGGTGCGCGGGCCGGGACTGCGCAGGTCGAGCCAGGCCAGTCCGGCCGTGACCGGCCGGTCGGCCTCCGCGGAACGGTCGGTGCCGGCCGGGAACTGCGGGTGGGCGAAGCGCAGCAGCAGGGTCAGCGAGGAGTCGGCCTCGTCGAGCAGCCACAGGTGGCGGCCGTCCGCGCCGATGAACACGAAGGCGAGGTCGTCCGCGAGCGTGGCCGGCGGCCGGGTCGAGGCCAGGTAGTCCGCGGCGAAACCGGGAACGCGCTCGGCGATGGCCTGGGCGCCGAGCCGGCCCATGTCGTAGTAGGCCCGGCTGACCGGGGCGGGCTGTGGGTCGGGAGTCGGATCGATGTAGGCGTAGGCGGGCCGGCCGGGCACCAGGTCATGGCCGGGATAGGGGGCCAGGTCGCGGCCGACCTCGACCCGGACATAGCCCTGCTCGCGGAAGTCCAGTTCGTCCAGGCGCCCGGTCGGAACCCGGTGGCACAGGCCGTTCACCCAGGCGTCCGGCCGGGCGCGCAGGTTGGCGAAGGCGACCCGGCCGGCCGGGCGCCAGTCGGCGGTATGGACGTAGCGCTTGCTCGGGTGGCCGGCGAAATCGCGCACCGCGCTCCAGTCCCGGACATGGTCGCGCAGGCGCGCCGGCACGTAGTCCGCGTCGTGGGCGCCGATGCTGGTGGCGAGGGAGCCCTGGGCGAGCATGCTCTGGTAGCCGAAGATGTAGACGTCGGAGGGCAAGGGGCGCAGGGCGGTGGCGTGATATGTTGGTGGCTCCCGCCACGCTACCATGCCCGGCGGTTTTTGGCATCGACAGGAGACAGTCATGCATGGTTTGCAGCATCCCGAACTGTTCCGCCGCCAGGCCCTGGTCGGCGGCGCCTGGCTCGACGCCGAGGATGGCGCCACCCTGGCGGTGAAAAACCCGGCCACGGGCGAGACGCTCGGCCGGGTGCCGGACCTGGGCCGGGCCGGGACCGCCCGCGCCGTCGCCGCCGCCGCGGC
>JAAXVP010000494.1 GCA_013335435.1 Thiobacillus sp.
CTGGCGCCGCCGCCGCCGAACTGCCCGCCGCCCCCGCCGACCGGCGGCGCGGGATCGAACGCCAGGCCGGGCTCCGGCGCCGGGCCGGACGAGGGGGACGTGAAACCGCTCAGGTCGGGGATGTCGGCGTAGTCCTCCGCCCGCGTCCGCAGCCACAGCCAGAGCAGGGCCAGGAAGACCGGGTAGGCGAGGGCGAAGGCGCACAGGTAGCGCAGCCAGAGGCTGTCCAGGCCGGCCCGGAGCAGCAGCGCCGAGGCCAGGAAGCCGGCGCCGCCGGTGACCAGGACGATCAGGGACATCTGCAGGCGCGGATAACCGACCCGCTCCAGGCGGTCGCGCAGGCGGCGGACCAGGCGGGAACGGCTGAGCGGCTGTTTCATGGCGGGCGGAGGCGGTTGAAAATGGCCGCCATACTACTTCATGGCCGACTTCAACCGTATCGTCCCGCCCGCCACCATGAAGGCGCCCATGCCGCGGTGGTGCAGGGTCTTGGGATCCTTGACCGAGGTGTCGACCCAGGCCTTGACCACCTCCAGTATGTAGATGCCGTAGCGGTTGACCATGCGCGTGTCGTGAACCCGACATTCCAGGTTGGCCCAGGCCTCGGCGATCAGGGGCGCGGCCACCTCGGCGGCCGGCAGCGGGGTGAGTCCGAAGGCCCGGAACTTGTCGACCTCGCGGCCCGAGCAGTTGCCCACCGCCACTACCCGGTCGGCCAGTTCGGCGGTCGGGATGGCGAGCACGCATTCGCGGCTCTTCCTGAGCAGGCCGTCGCTGTAGCCCTGGTTGCCGAGCACGCAGGCGACCAGGGGCGGCTCGAACTCCACCGGCATGTGCCAGGACAGGGTCATCAGGTTGGGTCGCTCGCGCCCCGCCGTGCTCAGCCAGAGCACCGGGCCGGGTTCCAGGAGGCCGTACACCTTGGCCAGGGGGTAGTTGCGTCGTGCCATGTCGTCTCCTTTCAGGGTTTGCCGCCGGTGCGCTGCTCGTAGAGGCCCACCGCCAGGGGGATCGTCAGCACCGCCAGGTTGAGGCCGAGCACGGCCGGCCAGCCGCCCTGGCGCCAGGCGTAGCCGCTGGCGGTGATGCCGAAGGCGCCGCCGGCGTAGTAGAACAGGATGTAGAGGGCGTTGCCACGGCCCCGGCTGGCGGTGAGCCGGCTGTTCAGGGCGCCGGAGGCGGCGGCGTGGGTGGTGAAGAAGCCGGCGCAGCTGCCCAGAAGGGCCAGGATGACCACCGGCAGGCTGGGTACCGCCAAGGCCAGCAGGGACAGGCCGAAGCCCAGGGCGCCCAGGACCATGGTGCGGCCGCTGCCGTAGCGGTTGGCCAGGCGCCCGGCCAGCGGCCCCATGACGGCGCCGATCAGGTAGGTGACGTAGAGTAAGGTGATCAGGGTGGTCGAGGCCGAGATGGGCGGCTCGCTCAGGTGGAAGGGCAGGAAGTTGAAGGTGGCGGAGAACACCCAGAAGGTGCCGAAGGCGACGGCATACAGGCGCAGCACCGGCCCGGAGCGGAGCA
This sequence comes from Thiobacillus sp., assembly GCA_013335435.1. Classification (GTDB taxonomy): domain Bacteria; phylum Pseudomonadota; class Gammaproteobacteria; order Burkholderiales; family Thiobacillaceae; genus Parasulfuritortus. The sequence goes on from JAAXVP010000494.1 coordinate 1,519, forward strand.
GGTCGGCAAAGCCGACCTCGCCCTCCGGGTGGAGCGGCCGTTCGGTCACCCCGGGCAGCCAGCGCGCCGCCGCCAGGGCGGTGGCGAGCAGGAGGGCGGCGGCGCTGACGAAGGCGTAGCGCCAGTGCAGGGGCGGATGCAGGAAGCCGCCCAGCAGGCGGCCGCCCAGGCCGCCCACCACGGTGGCGGAGACGTAGGCGCCCATCACCACGTTCAGGCTGGCCACCGGCAGGCGATTGGCCAGGTAGGCGG
>JAAXVP010000495.1 GCA_013335435.1 Thiobacillus sp.
CGGCCTATTTCGTGCACGCCGCCGAAGCCGCCCATGGCGATCTCGGCATGATCACGGCCAACGACGTGCTCGTCGCCATATCCTATTCCGGCACCGGCGAGGAGCTGCTCAAGATCGTCCCGCTGGTCAAGCGTCAGGGCGCCCGCCTCATCGCCATCACCGGCAATCCGGACTCCCCCCTGGCGCGGGAAGCCGACGTGCACCTGAACGGCATGGTCAAGGAAGAAGCCTGCCCGCTCAACCTGGCCCCCACCGCCAGCACCACGGCGGCCCTCGCCCTGTCCGACGCCCTCGCCGTGGCCCTGCTCGACGTCCGCGGCTTCGGCCCCGACGACTTTGCCCGCTCCCACCCCGGCGGCGCCCTCGGCCGGCGCCTGCTTACCCACGTCGAAGACGTCATGCGCAGCGGCGCAGGCGCACCGCAGGTCAGGGAGGACGCCCCTCTCGGCGATGCGCTGATGGAAATGACCCGGGCCGGCCTGGGCATGACGGCCATCGTCGACACAAACGATCGCATCGTCGGCATCTACACCGACGGCGACCTGCGCCGCTCCCTCGCCAGTGGCTGCAACTTCTCCACTGCGCGCGTGGCGGACGTAATGAGCCGCGGCCCCAAAACCATTCACGCCGGCGCACTCGCCGTGGAAGCAGCAGAAATGATGGAACGGCTGCGCATCAGCCAGCTCCTGGTGGCAGCACCGGACGGACACCTGGTTGGCGCCCTCAACCACCACGACCTGATGCTGGCCAAGGTCATCTGATGCCCAGCGCCCTGTCGGCCCGGCAGCGACACCATCCATGAACAATCGCGCCCACAGCCTCTTTCCGGTCATCGTCCTGACCCTGCTCGCCGGGGTCAGCATCTGGCTCGACCGCGCCACCCAGCAGAGCCCGACCGTAAAAACCGACAAAACCCGTCACGAAGCCGACTTTACCGCCGACCAAATCACCCTGCGACGCTTCGATCTGACCGGCAAGACCCAGTACGTGCTGGTAGCAGACAGCATGGTCCATTACGGCGACGATGAATCCACCGAACTCATCAAACCCCGCCTCGACTACCTGAACCGGCCCGAGCCCGTCAGGGTGGAGTCGGAATTTGCCATGGTCAGCAAGGACGGCGAAACGGTTGTCCTCACCAAGCAGGTCCTCCTGCACCGCGCGCCCCATGACGGCAAACCCGAATCGACCCTGCGTACCGACCAGATGACTGTCTGGCCGGACACCGAGAAGATGCGCGCCGACAAGCCCGTCACCCTGACCGAAGGCCGCACGATCATTACCGCCGACCGCATGGAAAGCGACAACATCGCCGGCGAAGTCCGCCTGCAAGGTCAGGTCCGCGGCACCCTCTATCGCAATTCCCCGACGCCGAAACCATGAAACCAGTCTCGCGGCAGCTAGCCCTCCTTGCCTTCCTGGCCCTCGCAGCCCCGCTGCTCCACGCCGAAAAGGCCGACCGCAGCAAACCCGTCAACATCGAGGCGGACCGGGTAACGGTGGACGACAAGAACAAGATCCACATCTTCGAAGGGCACGTGGTCCTGACCCAGGGCACCCTTACCATCCGCAGCGACAAACTGGTGGTCAGCCAGGACATGGAAGGCTACCAGCGCGGTATTGCCACCGGCGGCGAAGGCGGCCTGGCCCGCTTCCGCCAGAAGCGTGAAGGCAAGAACGAATGGGTGAACGGTGAAGGCGAGCGCATCGAGCACGATGCCCGCAGCGAACTGTCCCAATTCTTCCAGCGCGCTCACGTGAAGAGCGG
>JAAXVP010000010.1 GCA_013335435.1 Thiobacillus sp.
ACTGGAGCGAAGCCGGTAAATACGAAGCGGTGGCGTATGACGCGACCGGGGTGACGACGACGATCAAGGACGCCACCGACAGCACGCCGCCGGAAGAGCCGGACACGGCCTACACGCTGAAGCTGTTCGCGGTGGTGGACGGCGACTACGTCTCGGCGAACACGATCTACGAAGCTGGCGAGGGCCTGCCGACGAGTGGCAGCTACGTGGTGCTGGCGGTGGACGGCCAGGGCCAGCCCCTGGCGGCACAGCCGGGCGGGACGGTGACGGTCAACGTGGGCGGCGTGGCCGACACGGCGGACCGGGGTGCCGACTACGCGGCGAACGCGACGGTGCAGGCGACGGTGGGGACGGCGTTCACGATCGGGTCGCTGGACGACGCCAAGGCGGACAACGACGAGACCTTCAGCCTGAGCCTGGGTTCCGACTGGAGCGAAGCCGGTAAATACGAAGCGGTGGCGTATGACGCGACCGGGGTGACGACGACGATCAAGGACGGCGATGTGGCGCCGACCATCGGCGATTCGACGAAGCGGGTTTCCGAAGAGGGACTGGCAGGCGGGATCAAGGATGGCGCGCCGGATCTGCTCGATACGACCGATTTGGCCGTGCGTTCCGGTGTCCTGGCTGTTACCGGTAACAACGGCGAGCCGCTGACCGTCGAATTGAGCCTGGCCGGCTTGCCGACCGCACTCAAGTCCGGTGGCGTGACCGTGCAGTGGGCCTATGGCACGAATACCGATGGCTCGGCCAACCATGCCGTGATCCTGGGCATGGCAGGCAGCCAGGCGGTCATCGAGATTTCCCTGAATGGCGGATCGACGGCCCTGGCCGGGACGGCGACCGAGGCGGCCTATCAGATCAAGCTGATGGCCCCGGTCGATCATGCCGACGCCAGCCAGGAAGATGCCTTGTCGTTCGATGTCGGAGTCTCGATTTCCGACGGCGCGAATCCGGCCGATGCTGGAACCCTGACCGTGGTGATCGAGGACGACGCCCCGGTCGCCCATGTCGATGCCAATCAGCTCGGTTTCGGCGAGTCGGTGTCAGGCAACCTCCTGGCCAACGACGAGGCCGGTGCGGATGGCGGCAAGACCATGGCGAGCGTGACCTTCGGTACGGAGACCAAGTCGTTCGGCGCCGGCGTCACGCAAGTGGTGTTCGATACCCCGGGCGGACAACTGACCGTCAACCAGGACGGCAGCTATACCTACCAGTCCCAGATGCCCGCCGTAGTCGATGCCTCGGCCACCACTCTGGCCGGCTGGCAGGCGAACGTCGGCCTCTACGGTTTCGTCGATGCCTCCTGGCTGCAGGGTGGCTTGCTCAACCTGGACGCGCTCGATGCCGCGGCCACGGCACAGGTGTCCTTCAAGATCGCCAACAATGCCGGCAAGGCCGGTGTCGGCGTCGACAACGGCAACAACAGCCTCGGTCTTGGCGAGCATCTGGTGGTGGACCTGCATGCGGGCACTACCAGCGCCTCCCTGGGCATCGCGCAGTTCAATGCCGGCCAGGTGGGTAGCGCCGTATGGCAGGTCTACAGCAGCACGGGCGAGCTGGTGGCCAGCGGCACCTTCGCCAGCGCCATCAGCAATGGCACCAGCTACGAGCTGGCCGTCAACACCGACGCCGAGTTCCAGTACGTCGTGTTCAGCTGGGTCAACAGCAGCGACGGCTATGTCCTGTCCGACCTCAAATATGACGTCAATGGCCAGGATTATGCGGAGTCGTTCGACTATGTGATGAAGGATGCCGATGGCGACCTGAGCGGCGCCAGCCTGCGCATCGATGTCGTCGGCAACGACCTCGTCGTCGGCGAAAACGTGCCCGATACGGCCAGCCAGACCGTCGACCATCGCGTCGATACCACGGTTTCCGGGCCGGATGGCTCGATCGACGGCTCGGCCGGCGACGACGTGCTGGTCGGCGATGTCGGCGGCGCCACCACCCTGGTGCAGCCGGGCCAGAACTACAGCATTGCCCTGGTCTGCGACATGTCGCTGAGCATGAGCAAGAACGGCAACAACGACCACGTCGACCGGGTCGCCCTCCTTAAGGATGCGGTGACCAACTTCGTCAACAGCCTGGTGCCGTTCACCGGCCACATCAACGTGGCCCTGATCGCTTTCGGCAGCACGGCGACCCTGGAGTTGAGCATCAACGACCTGACCGCGGCCAACAAGCAGGCGCTGATCGACGAGATCGCGACCCTGGCCGCCAGCATGGACGGTGCCTACACCAACTACGAAGGTGCCTTCACCGCGACCAAGGCTTGGTTTACCAGCCAGAGTTCGGCCGGTTATGGCAGCTACCAGAAGCTGGTCTATTTCATGACCGATGGCAGCCCCACCGCCTATAACGGTGCTCCCAGCGGCGATGGCGACGCCAACACCGATCTACTGGAAATGCAGAAGGCGCTGTCCGCGGTCGACAGCCTGCTGACCGGACCGAATGCGGTGCAGTTGCACGCCATCGGCATCGGCAGCGGCGTGGATACCAACCTGCTGCGCTATTTCGACAATACCGCGTTGCAGAGCGGTACGGTCAGCACCGGCGTCGAGGGTGGAACGGTGACCGACAACTACGGCCAGCCGCTGGTGATCACCTCGGCCGGTCAGCTGACGGCCGCCTTGACCGGCGGTTCGACCACCAGCACGCCAAGCACCGTCGGTGGCGATACCATCAACGGCGGCGCGGGCGATGACGTGATATTCGGCGACTCGGTGCATGCCGACAATGCCGACGGCGGCTGGGACAAGTTCGTTGCCAACCACCCGGGCATGACCATGGAGGAACTGCGTGCCGAGCTGTACGCCAACCACGCCACCTATGGCCAGGAGGGTTCGGTCGGCGGCAACGACATCCTTAACGGTGGTGCCGGCAACGACATCATCTACGGCCAGAAGGGCGACGACCTCATCCTGGGTGGTGCCGGCAACGACCTGCTTTCGGGTGGTTCGGGTTCCGACGTGTTCCGCTGGGAATTCGCCGACCGCGGGACGTCGGCAACCCCGGCCGTCGATACCGTGACCGACTTCAGCCTGGCCGCGGCCGCGGCCGGCGGCGACAAGCTCGACCTGCGCGACCTGCTCCAGGACGAGCAGCATAGCGGCACGGACGCCGGCAACCTGGCCAATTACCTGCACTTCGATACCAGCGTGGCCGGCCAGACCACCATCGAAGTCCGGTCGACGGCCACCGTGGTCGACCAGAAGATCGTCCTGCAGGGTGTCGACCTGTCCGCCGGTATTACCCCCGACATGGGTCAGTCCATGGACCAGGCGATCATCCACGACCTCCTGAGCAAGGGAAAACTGGTCGTCGATTGATCGCAAGTTTCTTCGCAGTTCGCCCTGGCGGATAATCTCGCCGGGGCTTTTTTTTCGAGAGGATGCAGCATGCCTTACGTGCAGAGGGATCTGGCCGGCAGGATCGTTGCCGTTTCGGCGACGGAGAGCGAGTCGACACCAGAATGGGTCGACGAGGGCAGTCATGACCTGAATGCCTTCCTGCTCGACATGGCCTTGGGCAAGGAGGCCGTGGACGGTAGCGCGGTGCGCGCCTTGAGCGAGTCCGACCTGGCGATGATCCGGGTCGTCGAGGATGTCATCGATCTGCTGATCGAGCAGAACCTGCTGCGTTTCACCGACCTGCCGCCGGCGGCGCAGGAAAAGCTGATGGAACGCCGCTCGCTACGCCAGACCCTGAACCCCCTCGCCCTGATGGGCAGCGACGACGGGGTGATCTGACAGTCTGGCGCGTCAGGCTTGCAGCCGGCGCGTGATCTCCTTGCCGGTGGCGCCGTCGAAGCCCAGGCCCATCAAGGCAGTGTATTCGGCTTCCGTCTGTACCCCTTCCGCGATGACCAACACGCCGGCGTTGTGCGCGACGCGACACAAGCCGCGCAGGAATTCCTGGTTGCCGGTCTTGCTGTCGATGTCGCGAACGTAGTTGCTGTCGATCTTCAGATAATCGAGACCCAGTTCGGCCAGCTTGGCGATTTCGCCGAAGTGTTGACCGAAATGCTCGATGCCGAGCTTGCAGCCGAGCGGATCGAGGCGGTGGCAGAAGCTGCGGAAGGCGTCGAAATTGCGGAAGGCGCCGTATTCCGGCACCTCGACCCACAGGCGCCGGGTCTTGGCCGGATCCCGGCCGAGCAGCGCGACCAGTTCCTCGGTGAAATTCCAGTCGGTGATGGTCTCCGCGGACAGGTTGACGGCAATTTCCGGGACGCCCTGGTCGAGCAGTTCAAGGGCGATCTGTACGACGTCCTTGTCGACCGTGCTGGACAGCTTAAGGCGCAAGGCCATGGGCATGAAATCGCCGGCCGTGAGCCAAGGGCCTTCCGGCTCGATCTGCATGCGGGCTGAGCTTTCCTGGTGCAGGGGCTGATTCGACGCCGCCAAGACCGGGTAGCGTTCCAGGCGGATGCGGCCGTCGTCGATGGCCTCGGAAAGTGCCAGGCGCCAGGACTCGGCGCTGCGGCTGCCGACCTGGGCGCCTCCGGTCAGGGCGTGGCAGGCATTGGGACCGCTCGCTTCAGCGATCGCCAGGGCCTTGTCGACGGCGGACAGGACGTCGTGTGCCTCCGTGCCGTGCCGGTAGGCGGCGACGCCGATGTGGAACAGTTCGCGTGTCTGTGGCCACTTTACGCACAGATCGCGTTCCAGGCGTTGCCGCAACCCGTCGGATAGCGCTTCGGCATTGCTGTCGCCAGCGAGCAGCAGGGTGAAGTCGGAGCCGTTCAGGCGGGCCGGAAAACTCTGGCCGAGTTCTGCCGTATAGGCCCTCAATACGGCACCGATATCCTGGATCAGGCGGTCGGTCTGCTGATGGCCCAGGGCGGCGTTGATTTCGTCCAGGCGGGCGATCCGGATCAGGGCCAGGCTGCCGGCGGCGGCCGCCTTGTCCGAACTCAGGTGTTCATGCAGTTGGGCCAGGAAGAAATCCCGGTTGGGCAGGTCGGTGAGGGCATCGTGGTTGACCTGGCGGCGCAGCACGTCGAGGCGGGCGGCTTCTTCCGAGAAAATGCCCTTGAGGCGGCTGACCATGGCGTTCATGGCTACCACTACCGAGCGGAGTTCCGGTGTGCGCGGTTCGCCGACGGTGATGAAGCGGCGTTCCTGGATTGCTTCGGCCTGCTCGACGACGCGTTTCAAGGGCTTGAATATCAGGCGCAGTCCGGCTGTGCCCAGCACGCCGACGACCAGGCCGGCCAGCATGAACCAGGCCGCCAGGCGCTGCACGCCCGCCCACAGCTCGGTGTAGGCGAACCGGTTGTGGCTGACCAGTCGGATCGAGCCGTACTGCTTCCAGCCGTCCTGGACCAAGGCGGTACCGGCGGCGGCCTGGATCGGGAACAGGCGCACGAACCAGGCGGGGGCGCCGGTGGCCTCTCCGGCATAGTGCCGTTCGATCAAAACCTGATGCTTGGGATCGGTGAGGGTGATTTCCTGGTAGTGGCCGGTGTCGAACTGGGACGAGATCATCAATTCGACCATGACCGGATCCTTGTCCGGCAGTTGCGACAGGACGAGGGCCAGGGAGGCCGCGTTGTCGACGTTCTTCATGTACAACTGCTGCTCGATATAGGCCCGCGCCGTGTACAGGCTGACCACGAAGCTGCCGAGGAAGGCCAGGACGGTCAATCCGATGCTGGCCAGCCAGAATTGTCGATAAATGGACATGTTTCCCTCCAGGAAGCCCCTAGACTATATCTGCAAAATTACTCAAAACCATCGGCCTTCATCCGGCTGAGCAGGTCGCGCCAGCGTGACAGGCGGGCGGTGGAGCTGCCTGCCGACGCGCCTCCGGGTGCGTTGCCGATCCAGAGCCCGTCGCTGTTGAAGCTGAATACCGGGGTGAGATCGGGGCGGCGCGAGGCGGGACGGACGTCGCGCAACAGGTTGTCGAGCACCAGCGGTTCATCGTCGGTGGCCGGGTAATAGCCCAGGACCATGTGGGCGATCGATACCTTGCTATAGGGGCCGCCGATGCGGGCCTTGACGTAGGTGATGCGCAGGCGGTCGGGCGGGACGTTGAGGAGCAGCAGGCTGAAATACTTGGCGATGGCGTAGTCCTCGCAATCCGCCTCGCCGCGTCCCATCACCTCCAGCGGGGTGGCCCAGTAATCGGACTGCCCCCAAATCTCGATGTCTTCCCGGTAGGCGATGCGGTCGTTGAAGAAATCGTTGACCTTGCGTATTTTCTCTTCGTCTCCGGCTTCGCGGACGGAATTGAGCATTTTTTGCCAACGTTCGACGGTTTGTTGGGTTTGTGGGCCGTAGCGCTTGAGCGCCAATTGGGAATAGGCGGTGAAATTGAAATGCTCGCCCAGAACCGCGATGGCGGACCAGGCCCAGAAGGCCAAGGCCAGCACGATTGCCGGTGCAGTTGAGAGGAATTTAATGTGGCTTTTGGCCATCAAGTTCCGCAAAGTATGGTGTTCGAATATTGCAAGGATTTCAGAATTAGCGTTAAATCTGCGGAAAAGTTAAATGAATTGGTACGTATGTACCGATAACTTATGTGCTGCTTTTGATGCGGGTAGAGACATTGTTTGTTGGACAATGCCATCCTGTTTGGATACATGCAAACCTGTAGGGGTCGTCGATGAAAAACCGTAGCTGCAACACTTCGTTACGCGCGCTGGTAAGCGCGCTTGCTTTGGTCATGTCCGCTGCCGCGGCGCAGGCGGCGGAGGTGACACTGAAGGAGGCAGCGCAGGAAGCCGTGTTGAAGAACCCGGAGGTGTTGGCCAAGTGGCATGCCTACAAGGCGGCCACCGAAAACATCGATGTCATCAAAGGCGGTTACCGCCCCAAGGTCGACCTGAATGCCGGAGTGGCGGCGGAACACCGCGATGCCCCTGGTTATGACGACTCTTACAACCGCAGCGGCGTCGCGCTGGTGCTCAACCAGATGCTGTTCGACGGTTTCGCCACCCGCAATGAAGTGGCGAAATTCAACTACGCCCAGCGGGTCCGCTACAACGAACTCCTGGATGCCTCGGAATCGACGGCTCTGGAGGCGATGCGCGCCTATGTCGATGTCCTGCGCTATCGCAAGCTGTACCAGCTGGCCCAGGAAAACTATGTCCGTCACCGCATGGTGTTCGAACAGATCCAGGAACGGGTCCAGTCCGGCGTCGGCCGCCGCGTCGACCTCGAGCAGGCCAGCGGTCGCCTGGCCCTGGCGGAATCAAACCTGCTGACCGAGTCCAGCAACCTGCACGACGTCAGTGCCCGTTATCAGCGTATCGTCGGCAGCCTGCCGTCCGAGCAGATGGCCGAGCCGCCCAAGTACGAGGCCGGCATTCCGGCGAGTTCCGAGAATGCCCTCCGCCTGGCCTATGTCCAGCATCCGGCCCTGCAGGCAGCCCAGGAGAACATCGTCTCCGCCCAGAGCGACGCCAAGGTCCGCCATGCCGCTTTCCTGCCGCGCGTCGATCTGCGGGCGCGCAAGGAGGTCGGCCACAACCTGGGCGGCACCCTGGATGCCAAGGAACTCAGCAACATCGAACTCCTGCTCAACTACAACTTCTACAACGGCGGTTCCGACCAGGCCGCCGAGCGCCAATACTGGGAGCAGGTCAACGTCGCCAAGGATCTGCGCGACAAGACCTGCCGTGATGTCCGGCAGACCCTGCATATCGCCTACAACGACGTCGGTCGCCTGAAAGAGCAATTGAGCTACCTGGAACAGCACCAGTTGTCCATCGAGAAGGCTCGGGACGCCTACCGCAAGCAGTTCGACATCGGCCAGCGTACCCTGCTCGACCTGCTGGATACCGAAAACGAGTTGTTCGAGGCCAAGCGGGCCTACCAGCGCGGCTATTACGACTACATCTACGCAACTGGCCGCACCCAGGCCGGCATGGGCAGCCTGCTCGGCGCCATGGGTCTGCAGCGCCTGAATACCGACGACCTGGCCAAGGCCGACGAGAAGGCGGCCTTCGATCCGGATGCCATCTGCCCGCCCACGCCGCCTTCGCAGAATGCCGTCGACAAGGACAAGCTGTTCGCCGATGCCATGGCGGCCATGCCCAAGGTTGAAGTGCCGGTGGCGCCGAAGCCGAAGTGCCCGGACGTCCCGAAGGGCGTCAAGGTGGATAAGGATGGCTGCCCGTTCAAGGAAATCATCGTCATGAAGGGTGTCCACTTCGAGTACAACAGTGCGAAGCTGCGCAAGGACTCCTTCCCGGTCCTCGACCAGGCGGCGGCCAAGATGCAGGAAAACCCGGAGATCGAAGTCGAGATCGCCGGCCACACCGACTACAACAATACCTATGCCTACAACCAGCGCCTGTCTGAAGCTCGCGCCAAGGCGGTGATGGACTACATCGTGTCCAAGGGCATTGCGGCGAATCGGCTCTATGCCATGGGTTTCGGTGAAACCCAGCCCATCGCCGACAACACCACGGAAGAAGGCCAGGCCGTGAACCGGCGGGTCGAATTCCGTGTCCGCGGACAGGCGCCTCAGCCGCAACCCTGAGCGAACTGATTGACATAAGAAGGCCGCGCGCGAGCGCGGCTTTTTTTTTGCCAGCCCCGCCCCGGTATAATGTCGACGCACATGGCCGACCTATCCTTCATCCACCTCCGCCTGCACAGCGAATATTCGGTCCAGGACAGCATCCTGACCATCGACAGCGCAATCGCCCGGGCTGCCGACGACGCCATGCCGGCACTGGCCCTGACCGATCTTTCCAACCTGTTCGGTTTGGTCAAGTTCTACAGCAGCGCGCGCAAGAAGGGCATCAAGCCGATCATCGGTTGCGATGTCTGGCTGGCCGGGCAAGACCAGCCGGACAAGCTGAGCAGGATGTTGCTGCTGGTGCAGAACCGGGATGGCTACCATCGCCTGTGCGACCTCCTGACCATGGCATTCCGGGGCAACCTGCATCGCGGTCGCGCCGTGGTCAAGCGTGAATGGTTCGAATCGCTCGGTACCGGCGGCCTGATCGCCCTGTCCGGGGCCCAATGGGGTGAGGTGGGCCAGGCCCTGCTCAACGACGCCTGGGATTCCGCCCGGACGATGGCGGAGGAATGGGCGCGGCTGTTTCCGGATCGCTATTACCTGGAGATCCAGCGCAACGGCCGACCGGAGTCCGAGAGCCACCTGGCCCAGGCCGTGGCGCTGGCCCACGAGCTCGGCCTGCCGGTGGTGGCGACCCATCCGGTACAGTTCCTCACTCCGGATGACTACAAGGCGCACGAAGCGCGCGTCTGCATCGCCGAGGGGTATATCCTGGCCGACCGCCGGCGTCCGCAGAGCTTCAATCAGGGCGACTATTTCAAGAGTCAGGCCGAGATGGCGGAACTGTTCGCCGACCTGCCCGACGCCCTGCGCAACAGTGTCGAGATCGCCCGCCGCTGCAACCTGACCCTGGAACTGGGCAAGAGCAAGCTGCCCCTGTTCCCGACCCCCGAGGGCATGAGCCTGGACGACTACCTGCGCCAGCGTGCGCGGGAGGGCTTGGACGAACGCCTGGCCTATCTGTATCCCGATCCGTCCGAGCGGGCCGCACACGAGCAGGAGTACCGCGACCGACTGGAACTGGAACTGGGCACCATCATCCAGATGGGCTTCCCTGGCTACTTCCTGATCGTGGCCGACTTCATCAACTGGGGCAAACACAACGGCGTCCCGGTCGGCCCCGGGCGCGGTTCCGGCGCCGGTTCGCTGGTCGCCTATGCGATCGGCATCACCGACCTCGACCCGCTCAGGTATGCCTTGCTGTTCGAGCGCTTCCTCAATCCGGAACGGGTGTCGATGCCCGACTTCGACATCGACTTCTGCCAGGACAACCGCTACCGGGTGATCGAATACGTGCGCGACAAATACGGCGCCGATGCTGTGTCGCAGATCGTCACCTTCGGCACCATGGCGGCCCGCGCCGTGGTGCGCGACGTCGGCCGGGTGCTCGACCTGCCGTACAACTTCTGCGACCAGTTGTCCAAGATGATCCCGTCGGCACCGGGCAAGAACGTCACCCTGGAGCAGGCCCTGGCCGAGGTGCCTGAGCTGAAGGAGCGCTACGAGTCGGAAGAAGAGGTGAGGGAGCTGATCGATCTGGCGCGCAAGCTGGAGGGGCTCACCCGCAACGTCGGCATGCATGCCGGCGGCGTCCTCATCGCGCCCGGCAAGCTGACCGACTTCTGTCCGCTCTATTGCACCGAAGGTTCAGATTCGGTGGTGTCGCAACTGGACAAGGACGACGTCGAGAAGATCGGCCTGGTCAAGTTCGACTTCCTCGGTCTTCGCAACCTCACCATCATCGATTTGGCGGTGAAGTACATCACCCGGCTGAATCCGGCCGAGCAGGTCGACCTGAACAGCCTGACCTTCGACGACCCGGCCGCCTACGACATCCTCAAGAAGGCCAACACCACGGCGATCTTCCAGGTCGAATCGGAGGGCATGAAGAAACTCCTGGCCAAACTGGAGCCGGACCGCTTCGAAGACATCATCGCCGTGCTCGCGCTGTACCGGCCGGGACCGCTCGGTTCTGGCATGGTCGACGACTTCATCCTGCGCAAGAAAGGCAAGCAGGCGATCGACTACTTCCATCCCGACCTGAAGGCCTGCCTGTCGCCCACCTACGGCGTCATCGTCTACCAGGAACAGGTGATGCAGATCTCCCAGATCATCGGCGGCTACACCCTGGGCGGTGCCGACCTCTTGCGCCGCGCCATGGGCAAGAAAAAGGCCGAGGAGATGGCCAAGCACCGGGAGATCTTCAGCAAGGGCGCCGAGGCCAAGGGTTACGGCGCCGAGCTGGCCATGCGCCTGTTCGACCTGATGGAGAAGTTCGCCGAGTACGGCTTCAACAAGTCGCATACCGCCGCCTATGCGGTCATCTCCTACCAGACCGCCTGGCTCAAGGCGCACCATACCGCCGCCTTCATGGCCGCGACCCTGTCCTCGGACATGGACGATACCGACAGCGTGCGTATCTTCATCGAGGACTCGCTCAAGAACGGCCTCAAGGTGGCGCCGCCGGACGTGAACAAGTCGGAGTACCGCTTCTACCCGGTCGACCGTGGCACCATTCGCTACGGCCTCGGTGCCATCAAGGGTACCGGCGAGGCGGCGATCAACAACATCCTGGCCGCGCGCACCCAGGGCGGCCCGTTCGAGGATCTGTACGACTTTTGCCGTCGGGTCGACCGCCGACTGGTCAACCGCCGGGCCATCGAGGCGATGGCCCGCGCCGGTGCCTTCGATGCTTTGCATGACAACCGCGCGGCCGTGCTCAACTCGGTCGGCGTGGCCATGGAGTGGGCCGAGAACGCCCAGGCCAATGCGATCCAGGACAGCCTGTTCGGCAGCGAGATGACCGAGCCGGAACTGGAGCTGATCAAAACCCCCGCCTGGTCGATCAAGGATTTGCTCGCCCAGGAAAAGACCGCCCTGGGCTACTACTTCAGCGGCCATCCCTACAGTGCCTATCAGGACGACATGGTCGGCATCGTCGACCGCCGCCTGGTTCAGGTCGCGCCGCAGCCGCGCCCTCAGCTGATGGCCGGTGTGGTCATGGAGGTGCGCATCCAGAACGGCCGGCGCGGCAGGATGGCCTTCGTCCAGCTCGACGACGGCTCGGCCCGTCTCGATGTTTCCGTGTACAGCGAGGCGTTTGAAACCTACCGCAACCTGCTCAAGGAAGACAACCTGCTGGTGGTGTTCGGCAAGGTCAGCCACGACGATTATTCCGGCGGTCTGCGGGTCGTCGCGGACGAGATTTACACGCTTGAGCAAGCGCGCAACCGGTTTGCCAATCGGCTTCGTATTCGGATCAACGGCCAGGCCAATGCCGAGAAGCTCGGGCGGGTGTTGACGCCCTATCTGTCCGGTCCCGAAGAGCCCGGCTGCCCGATTTGCATGGCCTACCGGACGGCGGCCCAGGAGTGCGAAATCAGTTTGGGCGCGAGTTGGCGTGTGCGCCTCGATGACATGCTGATACAGGATTTGCGCGACTGGCTGAAGCCCGAGAACGTGTCCGTCGAATACGGCCGCTGAGCGCCTTCTCTGCCTTATTAATCAAAATATTCTATTTGCCATACCCGCTTCGGTCGGGATGGTTATTTAATAACCCTTAATGCCTCATGTGTACTTTGATTAAAATCAATGCATTAAGTCTGCATGGTTGATCCGTACTGCGTTGCGACTATGCAACATTAGTTTTTGCTTAAGTATGGATCATAAAAAATGATTGGAATGTTCATCGCAATATTAGATAATTCTAATAACACTGATGCCAACGCTTTTCTCCCTTAGCGTTATCAGTGTTGTCTCCTCCATCCTCCTCCTTTGGTGGATTTTAAGCCCGGTCCTCAGACCGGGCTTTTTTTATTCACACGCCTGTAGAATTGACGTCATCGTCAATCACGCCCGATCGGCCATGGCTCAGCATCTCTGGTATGCCCGCACCAAGAAGGGGGTGGTTAGCGGACCGTTCCCCACGCACCAGATCCAGCAGTCCTTCAGCGTCGGAGAACTCGACCTGCGCGACCAAGTCAGCCTGGATGGTCAGCAATGGCTTACGCTGCTCGAGTCGGGGTTGTTGGATACCGCGCATACCAAGGCGGCCGCCGAGCCCGACGACGAATGGCGCAAGGAGCGCGAGAAGGCTCGCCAACGCTGGCTGAACGACAGCGTCGAGGCCCACGCGGACAATGGCCCGGTGACTTTGCCGGGCATCGAGGTCGATCTCAAGCTACGTCGCCACGAAGAGGAAATCCGTTCCATGCTTGAGGCGGAAAGCAAGCGCCGACCGGCATTCGTGGCCGGACTGGCATCGGTGCTGGTGCTCCTGCTGGTCGGCATCGGGGTTTGGCTGGGCCAATCCAAGGTGAGCGGCATCCAGGCCTCGCTGTCCAGCAAGGCGCGCAATTGCGAACTGGCCCCGGCGGAAGGCGTGAATTGGACCGGTTGCAACAAGAATGACGGCACCTTTCGGAACGCCATTCTGAAAAACGCCGTCCTGGCCAAGGGGCATTTCGAGCGGGCGGATCTGTCTGCCGCCGATCTATCCTATGCCAACCTGGATGGCGCCGACTTGCGCGGCGCCAACCTGCGCGGTGCCCAACTGCGCGGTGCCAGCCTGGTTCAGGCCGACCTGACCGGTGCCGACCTGAGTGGTGCCGATTTCGGCTTTGCCGTGCTGACGGGGGTTTCCCTCGACGGTGTCCGGATGGATGGGACCTCGTTCCGGCAAAGCACCTGGGTCGACGGCAAGGTGTGCAACGACCAGTCCGTCGGCTCATGTCTGTAAAACACATTTCCTCGCGCGAAAATCCCTTGTTTCGGGAATGGCTCGGGTTGGCGGAGAGCCGGCAGGTTCGACGCGAGCGTGGCCAGACCCTGCTCGACGGCGAACACCTGCTCGAGGAGGCGAGCCGGACGGGCATCATTCCACGCTACCTGATCGTCGACCCGGAGATGGCGGGGATCGAGGCCAGGCAGGACGAGTTGGCGCACGTGCCGGTCGTCGCCCTGGCGTCGGCGCTGTTCAAGCGGTTGTCGCCGGTCTCGACGCCGACCGGCCTGCTGGCGGTGATCGATATCCCGGTACCGCAATCCCGTGCGCTAGGCGGCTGTGCCGTCCTGCTCGACGACATCCAGGATCCGGGCAACCTGGGTGCATTGCTGCGCACGGCGGCGGCCGCCGGCGTCGCGGAGGTCTTTCTCTCCAAGGGCTGTGCCGACGCCTGGTCGCCCAAGGCCTTGCGCGGCGGCCAGGGCGGTCACTTCCGGCTGGGCATCCATGAAGGCTGCGACCTGGTCGCCAGTGCGCGCGATCGTGCCGGACCGGTTTACGCGGCGGCCTTGCGCTGCGAGCATGAACTCTATGACCTCGATCTGACCGGCCCGGTCGCCTTCGCTTTCGGCAACGAGGGGGCGGGACTGGGCGAGGCCCTGCTGCGGGAGACCCGAACCTTCTCGATTCCCATGGCCGGGGCGGTCGAATCGCTCAACGTCGCCGCGGCGGCTGCAGTCTGCCTGTTCGAGCGTTTGCGCCAGGTCAGGCAGGCGGAGGTAAAGGCATGATGGTTCGTTTCCTCGCGCTTCTGTTGTTGCTGTTCTGCTGGTTGCCGGTCCGGGCGGAGCCGGTTGCCGTGCCGCCCTTGTCGACTCGGGTGACCGACCTGACCGCTACCCTGACGGTGGCGACCAAAGAGGCCATCGAGGCGAAGCTGGCCGATTTGGAGCAGCGCAAGGGCAGCCAGTTGGCGGTCCTGATCCTGCCCAGTACCGGCGGGGAAACCATCGAGCAGTTCGGGATCCGTGTCGCCGAGGCCTGGAAATTGGGACGCAAGGGTGTCGACGACGGCATCCTGCTCCTGGTGGCGAAGGACGACCGCACCCTGCGCATCGAGGTAGGCTACGGCCTCGAAGGGGCGATACCGGATGTCGTGGGCAAGCGGGTGATCGAGGAGATCATCGTGCCGCGCTTCAAGGCCGGGGATTTCGATGGCGGCGTCCTGGCCGGCGTCGATAGTCTGATCAAGCTGGTCGACGGCGAGCCGTTGCCGGAACCGGTCGCCAGGCCGGATAGCCTGCCTGGTTCGTCAATCGAAGATGTGCTTCCCGTGGTCATGTTGTTCGTCTTCGTCGGTGGCGGCATCCTGCGCGCCATCTTCGGCCCGTTGCTCGGCGCCACCCTGGCCGGCGGCGTCGCCTTCGTCGGCGCTTGGCTCCTGGCCGGAACCTTCCTGGTCGGTCTGGTCGTCGCCGTGGTGGTGTTCTTCCTCACCCTGGTCGGGGTATCCGGAGGCGGCGGAGGAGGGCGGGGCGGTTTCGGCTCGGGCAGGGGAGGTGGTTTTTCCGGCGGGGGCGGCAGCTTTGGTGGCGGTGGCGCTTCCGGGCGTTGGTGAGGCAGACATGATCACGCGCATATTCAGACACTTGGCCTTTCCCGACTGGATGCACCGGCGCAAGCTGCCCGAGGCGGCGTTGGCGCGGCTCCAGGCCGCCGTCGCCCAGGCCGAGGTCGGCCATGGCGGCGAAATCCGGGTGGCCGTCGAGGCTAGCCTGGGTTTCCCGGCGCTGTGGCGCGGCACGACGGCGCGGGAACGGGCGCTGGAGGTGTTTTCCAGCCTGCGGGTCTGGGATACCGAAGAAAACAACGGAGTCCTGCTATATGTCCTGCTGGCCGATCGCGATGTCGAGATCGTTGCCGACCGGGGGGTCGCCAGGCGACTGGCCCAAGAAGAGTGGGAAACGATCTGTCAGGAGATGGAAGCGCTGTTCCGGGCGGGCCAACACGAGCAAGCCCTGACCCTGGGGGCGCAACGGGTCGGTGCCAGGTTGGCCGCCCTTTACCCCGACACCGAAAAGACCGCCAACCAACTGCCCGACCGGCCGGCTGTGCTCGGTTAGTGCCGTTTGCCGCGGCGGCCCGGGCCGCGGATGAACTGGACGGTGTTTTTGACCATGGTGCGAGGCTTGGGCAGGTGATCCTTCAGTGCCTGGCCGGTGGTCTGGGTATGGCCGGTGTGCAGCGGCTGATGCGCCGAGGCGGCAATGGCCAGCAGGCGCTCCAGTTCGCCCTTGTGCTCGCGCATGTTGAACAGGTGCCAACGGCGCACCATGTACATGCTGACGATGATGAAGACGCCGAACATGACGATGACCAGCCAGACCGGCAGATCCGCCGAAACCATCAGGGTATACAAGGCCAGCATCACCAGGATGCCGAGGTTTTCGTTGAAGTTCTGCACCGCGATGGAATGGCCGGCGCCCATCAGGATATGGCCGCGATGCTGGAGCAGGGCGTTCATCGGCACCACGAAGTAGCCGGCCATCGCACCCACCGCGATCATCAGTACCGAGGCGGGGACCAGACTATGCACCGGGATCATCAGGAGGGCGGCGAAGCCCATGGCGATGCCGACCGGTATTACCCGCACCGACTTGTTGATCGGCACCAGCTTTCCGGCCAGGACCGCGCCGATCGCCACGCCGGCCGCGAAGATGCCCTGCAGGTAGGTGGCTTCGTGCAGCGGTACGCCGAGGTTCTTTTCCGCCCAGCGCAGCATGATGTATTGCAGGGTGGCGCCGGCGCCCCAGAACAGGGTGGTGACCGCCAGGGTGATCTGGCCCAGTTTGTCGAGCCAGAGCAACTTCACGCAATGGGCGAAGTCGCGCATCAGGAACACCGGGTTGCGGTGCAGGACGCGGTGGTCGACGCCGGTGTCGGGAACCCACAGGTTGAACAGGGCCGCGACCAGATACAGCCCGGCAATGGCGCCCATGCTGTAGTCGAGCAGGTTGCCGGCCAGTTCGCCGAACAGGAACCGGTCGACCGTATGGAAGGCCTCCTGCACGAACGGGCTGATCAGCCAGCCGCCCGCCATGGTGCCGATGATGATGGCACCCACGGTGAGGCCCTCGATCCAGCTGTTGGCGACCACCAGTTTGGAGTGGGGCAGATATTCGGTCAGGATGCCGTACTTGGCCGGGGAGTAGGCGGCCGCGCCGAGCCCGACCACGGCATAGGCATAGAGCGGGTTGGCGCCGGCGATCATCATCAGGCAACCGATGACCTTGATGGTGTTGCTGATCAGCATGACCCGGCCCTTGGGCATCGAGTCGGCGAATGCGCCTACGAAGGCAGCCAGGGCGACATAGGAGAAGGTGAAGAACAGCTTGAGCAGCGGTTCATATTCCGCCGGGGCATGGATTTCCCGCAACATGGCGATCGCGGTGATGAGCAAGGCATTATCGGCCAGCGCGGAAAAGAACTGCGCCGCCATAATGATATAAAAGCCGCGATCCATTGAATGACGGGAAGAAAATCGAATTGAACTTATAACATGCCGGATACGGCCATGCCATCCAAAAAGACTTAAATCCCCGGTTTTTCCTGCCTTCCGGGCGCTAGGGGCTGGCCTAAATTAGCGTTCTATGATTCAATAAAATTTATTGGATATTTGGGTTTACTTATGGCCGACCGCCGACTGCAAGTCTTCTTTACCGTCGCCAAACAATTGTCGTTTACCAAGGCGGCGGAACTTCTGTTCATGACGCAACCCGCGGTCACTTTCCAGGTTAAACAGCTGGAAGAACATTTCAATACCCGCTTGTTCGAGCGCTCGCACGGCAAGATTTCCCTCACCCCGGCCGGCGAACTGGCGCTCGATTATGCCGAGCGTATCCTCAACATGACCGCCGAGATGGAAGCGCGCATCTCCGAACTGACCGGCCAGGTCAGCGGCCCGCTCCTGATCGGCGCTTCCACCACCATCGCCGAATACATGCTGCCCAAGCTGCTGGGCGAGTTCAAGCGCAAGCATCCGGAGACCCAGGCCCGCCTGACCGTGGCCAATTCCGAGACCATCGAGCACAAGGTCGCCGACCATACCCTGGACCTCGGCCTGATCGAATCGCCCTCGCACAACCCCAACCTGGTCACCAAGGTCTGCTGCGAGGACGAGTTGGTCATGATCTGCGCGCCGAACAGCGACCTGGCCAAGCTGAACCTGGTGTCGCCGGCCCAGGTCGCCTCGCACCCCTACATTAGTCGCGAATCCGGCTCCGGCACGCGGGAATGCATCGACGATTATTTCCGACTCAACGGCGCCAATCTGGACGAACTCAACCTGGTCATGGAACTGGGCAGCCGCGAGGCCATCAAGGGCGCGGTGAGTGCCGGCCTGGGCGTGGCCATCGTCTCGGTGACGACGGTGGCGAAGGAGTTGCAGTTGGGCGAATTATCCGCCGTCGCGCTCAATCCGCCGCTGCGCCGGCAGTTGTCCCTGGTCTATCCGCAGGAAAAGTTCCGCAGCAAGCTGTTGCAGGCCTTCCTCGACTTCATCGAGTCCAGTTCACTGCTCTCGGACCAGAACAACCTGATTCTGTAGTTCGGTATGACTTCCGACGAGAAGCGGCTGCTCAAGCATTACCGCGCCCTGTCCAACAGTGGCCGGACCAGTCTGCTGGACTATGCCGATTTCCTCGCTGCGCGCGATAATGGCCCCGAGGCCAGCGTGCCGGAAACGCCGCTGGATATTCCGCGGCCGGCCGAGGAGTCGGTGGTCAAGGCGATCAAGCGCCTGCGCACCACCTATCCGATGCTAGAACGGGACAAGCTGCTGAACGAAACCTCCGCCCTGATGACCCGGCACGTCATGCACAAGCACCCGGCCGTCCAGGTGATCGACGAACTGGAAGCCTTGTTCAGGCGCTACTACGACCTGCATGTGCAGGCCAAACAGGACAACGAGTGATGACCAACGCAGACCAAGCCGAACTCGACAAATTCAGCGCCCTGGCGCACCGCTGGTGGGATCCGCAATCGGAATTCCGACCCCTGCACGAAATCAACCCCCTGCGCCTGGAATGGATCGACGGCCTCGCTTCCGTCGCCGGCAAGCGAGTGATCGACGTCGGTTGCGGCGGCGGCATCCTGGCCGAGGCCATGGCCGACAAGGGCGCCCAGGTCACCGGCATCGACCTGTCCGACAAGGCCCTCAAGGTCGCCAAATTGCACCTGCTCGAATCCGGCAAGTCGGTGGAATATCTGGCCATCGCCGCCGAGCACGTCGCCGACCAACGTCCCGCGAGCTACGACATCGTCACCTGCATGGAAATGCTCGAACACGTGCCCGATCCGGCCAGCACCATCGCCGCCTGCGCGCACCTGTGCAAGCCGGGCGGCTGGCTGTTCTTCTCGACCCTCAATCGCAACCCGAAGAGCTACCTGTTCGCCATCGTCGGTGCGGAGTACATCCTCAACCTGCTGCCCAAGGGCACCCATGACTGGGCCAGGTTCCTCAAGCCGGCCGAACTGTCGCGCTACACCCGCCAGGCCGGCCTCGACATGGTCGAGATCAAGGGCATGACCTACAACCCGTTCACCAAGGTCTACTCGCTCGGCCAGGATACCGACGTCAACTACATGATCGCCTGTCGCAAGCCCGAGTAGCATGACCCGCGCCGTCCTGTTCGACCTCGACGGCACCCTGGTCGACACCGCGCCCGACCTCGGCGAGGCCCTCAATCACATGCTGGTGCGACGCGGCCGGCCGCCCTTGCCGGCTGCCGCCATCCGGGCCCAGGCCTCGCACGGTTCCCAAGGACTCATCCGGCTCGCATTCGGCGTCGCGGAGCAGGACACCGCTTTCCCTGAACTGCGCCAGGAGTTCCTGGTCCACTACGCCGCCCATCTGGCCGACCGCTCGACCCTGTTTCCGGGCATGGCCAGCCTGTTGGATACCTTCGAAAACAGGGGGATCGCCTGGGGCGTGGTCACCAACAAGCCGGCCCGTTACACCGAGCCCCTGCTGGAAAAACTGGACCTTCTGCACCGGGCGGCCTGTGTGGTCAGCGGCGATACCTGCACCCGGCCGAAGCCCGATCCGGAACCGATGCAATACGCCAGCCGGATAGTTGCGGTTGCCCCGGAGCAATGCCTGTATGTCGGCGACGCCGAACGCGATGTCCAGGCCGCCCGCGCGGTCGGCATGCCGGTCATGGTCGCCCTGTACGGCTATCTGTCCGAAATCGACCGTCCGGAAGCCTGGGGTGGCGACGGCTACATCCGGCAGCCCCTGGACTTGCTTGACTATCCCGGCCTGGCCACGTAGCCTCAAGGCGTCGGTAGTGAACTTATTCCCGCGAGGGGCGTCACAACCAGACACTTGGGGTCGACCTGGCTTCGACGTGGGTTGCAAAGCAGACAGGTGCATACCGAGGACCAGTTCCCTCGTAAATCTACTGGAAAAAAATAGTCGCCAACGACGAAACTTACGCTCTGGCCGCCTAATGGCCGGACTCCTCACCGGCAGGCCCGTGGGCCGGGCTGGGCAACCAGCTGAGGAGTCATTTACACGGGATCGCGTCGGATCGGGCCGCTTGGTTCGACGTTAAACTAAGGTGGCTCGCCTGAACCCAGCCTGTTCGGCCGGCGGGGAACGGGTTAAAACCAAATGACCGGACTAAGTATGTAGATCTTGCTGTAGAGGACTTGCGGACGGGGGTTCGATTCCCCCCGACTCCACCATCTGACGAAGGCCAACCGCAACGGTTGGCCTTTTTTATTCCTGGTATGTCCGGACTTCGCCGATTGGCAGCATCGGGCCATGGCCGGCGCGACGGCCGGTGCCATAATGCGGTTTTGAATTTTCCTTCGGGGGATGCAATGTTCGGCGACAAGACGATGCGCATGGCGGTACTGGTGGCGGCGATGACGGCGACGGGCGCTGCCCAGGCGGCGGACCTCAAGGATGTCCTTAAGAGCGTATTGGAAACGAACACGGGCGCATCGACCGCCACAGCCACCGCGGCGGCACCTGGCACGGCCCTGACCACGGACGAGGTAGTGCGCGGCCTCAAGGAGGCCTTGGCCAAGGGGGCTCAGGGAGCGGTGACGAAACTGGGCAAGGAGGGCGGCTTCATGAACAATGCCGCAGTCAAGATTCCCATGCCGGAGAGCCTGGCCAAGATCGACAAGACCTTGCGCAAACTCGGTCAGGACAAGTATGCCGACCAGTTCGTGGCGACCATGAACCAGGCGGCCGAGAAGGCGGTGCCAGAGGCTGCTGGAATCCTGGCCGATACGATCCGCGACATGACCCTGGAGGATGCCCAGGGTATCCTGAAAGGGCCGGACGATGCGGCGACGCAGTACTTCCGCAAGAAGAGCGAGGCCAAGCTGATGGAGCGCTTCAAGCCTATCGTGACCCAGGCCACCGATCAGGCCGGCGTGACCTCTTCCTACAAGAAGATGGTCAAGAAGGCCGGCCCGCTGGTCAGCCTGCTGGGGGCCGGTTCCGAGGATCTGGACGGCTACGTGACCCAGAAGTCGCTCGACGGCCTGTTCAAGATGGTGGCCGAGGAGGAAAAGGCCATCCGCGCCAACCCGGTCGCACGCACCACCGATCTGCTCAAGAAGGTGTTCGGCAGTTTGACGAAATAGCCTTACGCGGTGCCGGAGCGCTTGGCGACGATATAGGCGCCAAGCCTCTTGTCGGTGTTGAGGATGTGGTTCACCAGCCAGTCGTTCAGGAAGCCGATCAGGTCTTCCCGAGAGATCGGAATGCCGGCGCGCAGGTTGTCGCGTACCGTGACCACTTTGCTGGAGAAACTGCGGTGTTGTTGCAGATGCAGTTCGGCATCGGCGGCGCTGTCGTCGCTATAGCCGCATTCTTGCATCAGTTCTTCCTCGGTTTCGAAGTGGTAGAGGGCGTAGCTGAGCAGGTCCTGGGTGATCTGCTCGACGAAGTCGAGACTGACGTTCTCCAACAGCTTGGCGTTCGCCTCGTTCAGTGTGTTGACCAGGATACGGTGTTGCTCGTCGATCTCGGCAACCCCGGTGTCGAAGCTTTCATTCCATTCGATGGGTGCATGGCCAGTCATCGTCGGGTTTCCTCTGGGTGTGGGGGAGGGCGGAGGCGCGGCTCGCGGTTGAGCCGGACGCGCAGGTTTTTCAACAGCTGCAAAAGGTGCAGTTGCTCTTCCAGCAGGGTTTCTTCGTCGGCTCTGGCTTGCTCGATCCTGCCCGTCAGGTGGTGGGCACCGAACTGGCTGAACTGGCTGTGGATGCCCGTATGCAGCCGTTCGACCCGGCGGAATTCGTCGTATTTCCGGAAGCGCTCGCTGCTTGGCTTTTCCAGCCATTTGCCGAACGGGCAATGGCGCTCGTCGGATAGGCTGTCGACATAGCGTTTCTGCTTGCACAGGTCGAGGGCTTTGCTGAACCAGGCCCTGAAGTTGGCCTCGGCCAGGAGCAATTCGAAGTGATCGCGGGTTGGTCTGGCGCTTGTGGAAAGGCTCCAGAGCGGATCGGGCTGGAAGCCGCGCAGCCAGGCTTCGAGCTTTTCCGGAGGCATCGGGCGGGCGATGCTGTAGCCCTGGATGACGTTGCAACCGAGCTCGAGCAGGGTCAACAGGTGCTCGATGGTCTCGGCGCCTTCGGCGGCGACTTGGCAGCCGAAGGGCGCCGCGAAGCCGACCACGCCGCCTACGATGGCCAGATCCTCCGGGGCGTTGAGCATGTTCTGGACGAAACTCTGGTCGATCTTCAGGGTATCCATCATCAGCCGCTTGAGGTGCAGCAGCGAGGCGTAGCCGATTCCGAAGTTGTCCAGGCTGATGCCGATGCCAAGTTTCTGGCACCGGTGCAGGGCGTCGGCGCAGGCATTGATGTCTGACATGGCGGCGCTTTCGGCGATCTCGATGCTGAGGTACTGGGCGAGTTCGGCCGGGTATTCCGCCAGCTTGGCGGCGAGCCAATCGGGAAAGCTTGGCTGGAGCAGATGGCGTGCGAACAGGTTGACGGCCACCTTGTGGCTCAATCCCTGGTCATGCCAGACCCGGAGTTGCCGCAGCGCTTCGCCGATGACCCATTCGCCTACCGCGACGCCGAGGTCGTCCTGGTCGATCAGGGGCAGGAACTCCAGCGGTGCGAGCAGGCCCAGGATTGGATGCTGCCATCTGATCAGGGCTTCGACACCTTCGACACGGCCTTCGCGGCAGTTCACGATCGGCTGGTAATAGAGGACGAACTGTTGCTCGTTGATGGCTTTCTCGATCTTGCGCAGTAGGCCGCGGTTGGCCTGAAGGCGCATATCGAGCTTGCGGTCGAAGAAATGAAAGCGATTCTTGCCGGCTTGCTTGGCCTGGTAGAGGGCGGCGTCGGCATGGCCGACCAGTTGGTCGGGATCGCTGCCGTCGCTCGGGTAGAGCGCGACGCCGGCGCTGGCGCCGATCTTCACCGTCTGGCCGGCCAACTGGTAAGGCTGCCCGATCCGCGCCAACAGGCGGGTCAGGGTCTGCTCGCATTCGGATATCTTGTGGATGCCGCACAGCAGCAGGGTGAACTCGTCGCCGCCGATGCGTGCCACGGTGTCGTCGCCGCGGATCGATTCGCGCAGGCGGATGGCGACTTCGCGCAAGAGTTCGTCACCGGTCTTGTGGCCAAGGCTGTCATTGACCGCTTTGAAGCCATCCAGGTCGAGCATGCATATCGCTATGGTCTCGTTGTTGCGGCGGCCGCGCGCCAGGCTGATGCGCATGCGCTCGGCCAGGAGGATCCGGTTCGGCAACTGGGTGAGGGCGTCGTAACTGGCCAGATGTTCCAGGCGTTGCCGGTGTTCGATGAAGTCGGTGATGTCGGTCGCGGTGATGACCACGCCGACCACGCGGTCCTGTTTGTCGCGGATAGGTTGGCCGCCCAGCTTGAGCCAGCGCGTGTCGTCATCGCTCGGACGCATGGTCACCATCATGTCGTGGATGGCCTGGCCGGTGGTGAGGATGCGGGTGACCGGCAGTTCGGCCGGGGAGAAACGGCTGCCGTTTTCCATCAGGCAATCGCCATACAGCTGCTGATGTGTGGTGCTGGCCCTTTCGCCGGCGCCGAACAGGGCGTCGGACGCCGGATTTGCCAGTACCAGGCGGCCGTCGGCATCCCATATCTGGATGGCTTCGTGCGCCAACGCGAGTGCCGCGCAGAGCGGCGAGTCGGTATATGCCGCATGGTTGGCCATCAGACTGGGCCAGTCCATTTCGGGCGGTTTGGCCTTGGTGTCGGTCATGCGCTCGCGTTCGTGTCGGCCAGCGCAACCCGGTTCTTGCCGGCGCGCTTGGCGGCATACATGCCGTTATCGGCGGCCGACAGGACGAGGTCCGGCGCGGGCGCGAAGTCGGGTATCGGGGCGACGCCTATGCTGGCGCCAAGCTTGCAAGTGTGTCCCATCAGTTCCATGGGTTGGCCGATGGCATCGATCAGGCGTTGGCCGATTGCCAGGGCCTTGCCACTATCGTTGACGTCGGCGAGCAGGGCGACGAACTCGTCCCCGCCGAGGCGGGCGACGAAGTCGCGCCGGTCCAGCGAGGCGCGCAGACGTTTCGCCACGATTTGCAGGGCGGTGTCTCCGATGTCGTGGCCGAACTGGTCGTTGATCGGCTTGAAATCGTCCAGGTCGATGAATAGCACCGTGCTCGCGGTTTCATGTGAATGCTTGCAGGCATAGTCGAGCCGGTCATTGAAACTGGCCCGGTTGGGCAGGCCGGTCAGTTGGTCGTGGTGGGCCAGGAACTCGATACGCTGGCGTGCCGTCTCTTCCTGGGAGATATCCCGCACCATGCAGATGAAATGGTTGCCGTCCGGCTGCTGGATTTCCGTCAGGGTGAACTGCATCAGGAAATGCTTGCCGTCCTTGCGCATGCCGGTGGTCTTGAAGGGGTGGCGGTTGCCGTCGCTCTGGCGGTCGGCGAGGAATTCGGCCAAGGGATGGCCCGGCTGGTCGGATGCCGGGATTTGCATCATCTGCCGGATGTTCTTGCCGATGATTTCCGATGCGGTGAAACCGAACAGCCGTTCGGCCGCCAGGTTGAACGACTGGATATTGCCGGCCTCGTCGGTGCTGATGATGCCGTCGAAGGCATGGTCGAGGATGGCGTGCAGGCGGCGCTGGGTGTTGATGATGCGGATCATGGAATTGATCCGGGCATTCAACTCGTGCGGATCGACCGGCTTGGTGAGGTAGTCGTCGGCGCCGGCCTGGAGGCCGGCGACCAGATCTTTCTTTTCGCTCAGGCCGGTGATCATGATCAGCGGTACCCAATGGTCGGTCGTCATGGCCTTGATCCGGCGCGTCGCTTCGATGCCGTCCATTACCGGCATCAACACGTCCATGAGGACCAGGTCCGGCGGGTCCGCTTCGAAGGCCTCGACCGCCTGCCTGCCATCGACGACATGGGTGACGCGATGGCCGCCCCGTTTCAGGTAGGCCGCCACGACCTGAGCCGTGGCCGGAGAGTCGTCGGCCAGGAGTATGTGCAGACCGCTAGGGTCGGACTGAGCGTACGCGTTCATCGGTAGGCTGGACTGGGCAAGTTGCACAAATGCGGGTGCCTCGACGTGCTAATTACATGTGCTTGCCTATTATCGGTATAACTTTTGTTTAGTTTAGGAATTTTCTGTCCGGCACTAAACAAAACGCCGTTCAGACACGGCGACCTCGCTTCGGTCTTCCTTTGAAGAGTCTTCCCGCTCCATGTCTCGGCCATAGCAGAATGGAGTGACATGAAAAAGTATCAAATAAATTATTTAGGATATGTATGTGGGAAATATGTACCAAATGTGGTAAAAGTTGGTATATATACCTTATTGGCGTCACTTGGCGGGATAAGGCATGCATGTCGGCGTGGGAAGGTGGATCGGCCTGGGCCATATGCATGGGTTTGAACCTCAACTTCAAGGTGTCTAGGCAAAATGAATCGCCCTACGGTATTCGTCGTCGATGATGACTCTTCAATTCGCTATAGCCTCGGGATGTTGCTTGAAACGGAAGGCTATGCGGTCCGGACCCATAAAAGCGGCGAGGATTTCCTCGCCTCATTCGAGCGGGACAGCCAGGGTTGCTTGATTCTGGATCTGTGCATGCCCGGCATGGGTGGCCTGGAAGTCCAGGCCGAGTTGATGAAGCGGGGCTCCAGGTTGCCGATCATCTTCCTGAGCGGGGTCGGCGATATTCCGGCCACGGTCGATGCCATGAAGGCTGGCGCCGAGGATTTCCTGACCAAACCGACCGAGTCGAGCGTCCTGGTCGGCAAGGTGCGTGCCCTGGTCGACAAGGCCCAGCACGACGAGGTGCTGAACCGTGAAGGCCATGTATTGCGGGCCCGCTTGAACGAACTTACCGATCGTGAGCGCCAGATACTCGGCATGGCGATCTCAGGGCAATCGAGCAAGGCGATCGCGCAGGATCTTGGGCTCAGCCAGCGTACCGTGGAAAACCACCGCCTGCGTATCAACAAGAAGTTGCAGACCGGCAACCTGCTCGAGTTCTACCATCGCGCCGCCCGATGCGGCATCGAAATGGAACTGCCCGGCAAGCTCAACTGACGCGGCGGGTAGCGCCGCCTGTATCATGGCGTCCCCCACACGGACACAACGGATGCATGCGGTTCACCCGTCTACCTTATCGGGAAGATAGTACCGAGCTGTTCGCCGCCATCGCCGACGAGCCTTGGGCCGTTTTCCTGGACAGCGGCCACCCTGATGCCTTGGGTGGGCGCTGGGATATCCTGGCATGCCGCCCCTATGCGACCCTGACGACGGTCGGTTCGCTTACCAGGGTCAATACACGGACCGGCTCGCAGTCCAGTCACGAAGACCCCCTCGATCTATTGCGCGCGGCGCTCGGCCCCGCCGCTCCGGCCGGACCCTTTCCCTTCGCGGGCGGTGCCATCGGCTATTTTGCCTACGACCTGGCCCGTCCCCTGGGTATCCTGCCGGCGTCGGACAAGCCGTCCGACGAACTGCCCGAGATGGCGGTCGGGTTATACGACTGGGCGGTGCTCGTCGATCATCAGGCGCGTGAAACGCATCTGGTCGGAGCCGGGCGCGACGCGGCGACAGAGCACGACTGGCCGACATTGGTCGAACGCTTTTCCCGGCCAGGGGCAGGCAGCAGTTCGGATTGGGTGACGCAGTCAGCACCGGAATCGAACCTCGACTGGCTACGCTATCTTGAAGCCTTCCGCCAGGCGCAGTCCTACATCGCCGATGGCGATTGTTACCAGATCAACCTGACCCAGATGTTCTCCGCCGTCGTGCGCGGCAGTCGCTGGGGCCTGTACCGGGCGCTACGCCGGCTCAATCCGGCGCCATTCGGCGCTTACCTGAACCACCCCGGCGCGGGGATACTGTCGACCTCGCCGGAGCGCTTTATCGAACTGCGCGGCACCCGGGTAACGACGCGACCGATCAAGGGCACCCGGCGAGGTCAGATCGGAAGAGCA
>JAAXVP010000011.1 GCA_013335435.1 Thiobacillus sp.
GGGTTGCGGGTGAAGAAGGAGACCGTCGGCGAGATCGCGGCGGCGGCACAGGTGATGCGGGAGTTCGCGACCAGGGTCGTGGTCCCGCCGGGCGCGCCGCTGCTCGACATCGTGGGCACTGGCGGCGATTCGGCGCACACGTTCAACATCTCGACCGCGTCGATGTTCGTCGCCGCTGCCGCCGGCGCGCGCGTGGCCAAGCACGGCGGCCGCTCGGTGTCGTCCAAGTCCGGCAGCGCCGACGTCCTGGAGGCCCTGGGCGTCGACGTCAACCTGGCCCCGGAGCGGGTTGCCGCCGCGGTACGGGAGATCGGCGTCGGCTTCATGTTCGCGCCCAACCACCACAGCGCCATGAAGCATGCCGCGCCGGTGCGTCGGGAACTGGGTGTGCGCACCCTGTTCAACCTGCTCGGCCCGATGACCAACCCGGCCGCGGCGCCCAACCAGGTGCTCGGCGTGTTCGACCGCGCCCTGGTGCGCAAGCTGGCCGAGGTGCTCAGGGAACTGGGTAGCCGCCACGTGCTGGTGGTGCATGCCGCCGACGGCCTGGACGAACTGTCCCTGGCCGGAGTGACCTTCGTGGCCGAGCTGAAGGACGGCGAGATCAGCGAATATGCGGTCCAGCCGCAGGACTTCGGGCTGGTCCACTGTGCGTCGGAGGAATTGGCGGTGGCGGACGTGGAGGCGGCCAAGGTGCGCTTCATGCGTGCGCTCGACAATGAGGACTCGCCCGAGCGCGACATCGTCGCCTTCAACGCCGGTGCGGCGATCTATGTCGCGGGCCTGGCCGCCAGCCTGCATGAAGGGGTGGACAAGGCGCGCGAGGCGCTGTCGAGCGGCAAGGCCAAGGCCAAGTTGCACGCCCTGATCGACATGAGTGCCTGAGCGCCATCAGCCGACCCGGCCAAGCAGCTTGCGGGTGTACAGGGCGGTCACGTAGGCGGCCTCTTCCGGGCTGGTCCGGCCGCGCAGCATCTTTTCCCGCAAGGTGGCCGAGAGGACGATACCCAGGCCCAGCAGCACCGTGACATCCCAGGAGTAGGTGGTGCCCTCGGCGATGTGTCGGATTGCCATATCGAAGCTGGTCATGGTTGCCTCCTGCTCTCGATCCAGGAGTCGCGTTGTGCGACTGCCTGATCCATTAACGACCATAGTACGGAAAAAATTGAGCGGAGAAGCGGTGACTGGCGCCCCCGACACGAATCGAACGTGTGACCCTCCCCTTAGGAGGGGGATGCTCTATCCACTGAGCTACGGGGGCGTTGGGCGTGATTCTAACCTAAGCCGGTGTGACCTTGCTCCGTAGCGGGTTGGCCAGTTTTTCCAGGACTTCGCTCAATTCGGCCGACTCGACGGGCTTGGCCAGATAGGCATCCATGCCGGCAGCCAGGCATTTCCGCGCATCTTCCGGGTGGGCGTGGGCGGTCAGGGCGATGATGGGGATGTGCCCGCCCTGTCTTTTCTCTTCCTCGCGGATCGCGGCGGCGGCCTGATAGCCATCCAGTTCGGGCATCTGGATGTCCATGAGTATGGCGTCGTAGCCGTCCCGGCTCAGCAGGTCGAGTACGGCGTGGCCGTTTTCGGCCAGGGTGGCCCTGTGCCCCAGGTGGTCGAGCATGCGGCGGATCACCCACTGGTTGACCGGGTTGTCCTCGGCGACCAGGATGCTGAGGCCGGTGCAATGCCTCGCCGGTTCCGCCGCGGCGGTCTCCACGGGGTCGGCGGCGGCCGCTGCGACGGCCTTGTCGAGGTCGATCTCGAAGCTGAACCGGCTGCCTCGTCCGGGCGCCGAGGCGACCTTGATGGTTCCGCCCATCAGCCCGACCAGGCGGGCGGCGATCGACAGGCCGAGGCCGCTGCCACCATGGCGCCGGCTGGCTGACGAGTCGGCCTGCCGGAAGGCCTCGAAGATGAGTTCCTGCTGGTCGGCCGGGATGCCGATGCCGGTATCCTGCACCGCGAAGGCGAGCCGTACCCGACCGTCCCGCTCCTCGACCAGGTTGGCCATGAGAGTGACGCTGCCTTGGTCGGTGAACTTGATGGCGTTGCCGACCAGATTGGTCAGCACCTGGGTGAGCCTGACCGGGTCGCACACGACCTGGTCGGGGATGGCGTTCGCCACCGAAACGTCCAGTGCCAAGCCCTTGACCAGGGCGTTCGCCTGCAGCGGCCGCATGGCCTGTTCGAGCAGGCTGCGGAGCGCGGTCGGGCAGGGCACCAGTTCCAGGCGGTCGGCCTCGACCCTGGCGAAATCGAGGATGTCGTTGATGCCGCCGAGCAGGCTGGCGGCGGAATCGCGGATCATCCGTATCTGCTGGCGATGGCCGGCGGCGAGGTCTTCCTTGAGCAGCAGTTCCGAGAGCCCGATGATGCCGTTCATGGGCGTGCGGATCTCGTGCGAGACGTTGGCCAGGAATTCGGATTTGGTCCGGCTTGCCGCCTCGGCCGCCTCCTTGGCCTGGCGCATGGCGACCTCGGCGTTCTTGCGCCCGGTGATGTCCTGGAAAACGCCGACCATGCGCGCAGACCGGCCCCCGCCCGGTTCGACCAGCATGCCCTTGGAGGCGAACCAGCGCAGCTCGCCGGTCCCGGTGATGCCACGGTATTCGACCTCGTAATCGGCCAGCTCGCCGTCCTTGTAGCGGCGGCCGACTTCCAGGACGCGCCGGCTATCGTCCGGGTGCAGGCTGCTCACCCAGGTCGCGTGTATGGCGTCGCCGACCTGATCGGGCGTGGTGCCCAGCAGTTCATGCCAGCGCGGGTTGACTACGCCCTTGCCGGTTGCCGTGTCGACGTCGAAGAAGGCCAGTTGGGCCCCCGCCAGGGCCAGGTCGGCGCGCCGCTCGGAATGGTCGAGCGCGACGCGTTGGCGGTGTTCCCGGCGTGCCAGCCGGACCAGGTTGAAGCCGACCGGCGGGATCAGCACGGCCGCAACGGCGAGCAGCGCCGGCAGGGCGGAGCCGGCGGGCGGGAGCAGGAAGAGTGCGCCCATCAGCATGGCCTCGGCGATGGCGAGCATGACCAGCATGGCGGGTGCGGATGGGCCTAGACGCATGGAAGCGGTTGATTTTCAAACAACTGCGATGGTAGCCGGATCGGCACCGCCGCGGCCACGGTAAATTCGTCTTGTCGATGCTGCCGGGCGAACCATAATGAGCCTAATGGCAACAAGGAAAGCGAGTCATGAGCCACTACAGAGCGCAGGACATGAAGGCCATACGGGAGGCACTGGCCGCCCAACTGGCGAGCCTGACCGAACACATCCGTTCCGGACTGTCGGAAAGCGAGCAGCTTCAGTTCACCGCCGTACTCGGGCGCGGCGCCGGCGACAGCAGCGACGAGGCCCTGGCCATTTCCCTGGGCGATCTCTCGGCGGCCCGGCTGGATCTCGACATCCGGCAATGGCAGGCCCTGAAGGAAGCCGAACAGCGCCTCGACAGCGTGGAATTCGGCGCATGCGCGGACTGCGGCAACCCCATTCCGGCCGCCCGCATGGTGGCCAACCCGGCGGCACAACGCTGCATCGATTGCCAGACCGCTTTCGAGCGCACGCACGGCGGACAGGCGCGCGGTTCGCTGTAAAATCCAACCCCTTTCCCAGATCGGGCGGCCCGGCGGCCGCCCTTTTCACGCATGCCCCTGCTCATCCTCGATAAACTGGAACTGGCCTTCGGCCACTGGCCCCTGCTCGACGAGGCCGCACTGGTGGTCGACCGGGGCGAGCGGGTCGGCCTGATCGGCCGCAACGGCACCGGCAAGTCGAGCCTGCTGCGCATCGTCGCCGGCCGGGACAAGCCCGATGCCGGCGAAGTCTGGCTGCAACCCGGTTTGCGCCTGGGTTACGTGCCCCAGGAACCGGCCTTTGCCGAGGGTCACAGCATCTACGAGGCGGTGGCGGAGGGGGTCGGCGGCGCGCGCGAACTGCTCCTTGCCTACCATGAAACCGCCCATCGGGTCGCGGTCGGCGAGGGCGACCTGGCCGAACTGGATCGTTTGACCCATGAACTGGAAGCCTGTGATGCCTGGCGCCTGTCGGCCCGGGTCGAGGAAACCCTGAGCCGGCTCGACCTGCCGGCCGACGTGCCGGTGGCCAACCTGTCGGGCGGCCAGAAGAAGCGCGTCGCCCTGGCCCGCGCCCTGGTCGCCGAGCCGGACCTGCTCCTGCTCGACGAGCCGACCAACCACCTCGACTTCGCCGCCATCGAATGGCTGGAAGCCCTGTTGCGCGACTTCGCCGGGGCGATCCTGTTCATCACCCACGATCGTCGCTTCCTGGACAATGTCGCCAACCGCATCGTCGAACTGGATCGCGGCCAGTTGCGCGAGTATGTCGGCAACTTCAGCGCCTACCAGATCAAGAAGGCCGAGCAACTGGTGGTCGAGGCGGCCCACAACCGCAAGTTCGACAAGTTCTGGAAGCAGGAGGAGGTCTGGATCCGCAAGGGCATCGAGGCTCGGCGTACCCGCAACGAGGGCCGCGTGCGCCGCCTGGAGGCCTTGCGCCGGGAGCGCACGGCACGCCGCGAGCGCCTGGGCCAGGTCGGCTTCGCGCTCGATGCCGGCGAGCGCTCCGGCAAGTTGGTGGCGGAGCTGGAGCACGTCAGCCACGGCTACGGCGGCCGCGTCCTGCTCACGGACCTGTCGACGCGCGTGATACGGGGCGACAAGCTGGGCCTGATCGGCCCCAACGGCTGCGGCAAGACCACCTTGATCCGCCTGATCCTGGGCGAACTGGAACCCGACCAGGGCCGCATCCGGCACGGCACCAATCTCAACGTCGCCTACTTCGACCAGTTCCGCAACAAGCTGGACGACGAAGCGACCCTGATCGACACCATCTCGCCCGGATCCGATTACGTCGAGATCGGCGGCCAGAAGAAGCACGTCATCGGCTATCTGGAGGAATTCCTGTTCCCGCCCGAGCGGGCGCGCGCCAAGGTCTCGGCGCTGTCGGGGGGCGAGCGCAACCGCCTGCTCCTGGCCCGCCTGTTCGCCCGTCCGGCCAACCTGCTGGTGCTCGACGAGCCGACCAACGACCTCGACATCGATACCCTGGAGTTGCTCGAGCAGCTATTGCTCGACTATCCGGGCACGGTGATCCTGGTTTCGCACGACCGTGCCTTCCTGGACAACGTGGTGACCCAATCGCTGGTGTTCGCCGGCAATGGCGAACTGGTGGAGATCGCTGGCGGCTATGCCGACTGGCTGGACTGGCGCGCGCGTCAGGCGGCCGCCGAGACGGCATCGGAGAAGCCCGCCAAGGCCAGGGAGACGGCGGCCCGCAAGCCGACCGCCAAGGCTGGCCTGTCCTACAAGGAAGCCAGGGAACTGGAAGGCATCCCGGCCCGTATCGAAGCCCTGGAAGGGGAGCAGGCCGAGTTGAACGAACGCCTGGCCGACCCCGATCTATACAAGAGTGCGGTCGACCAGGTGGCCGGCCTCAAGGCCAGACTGGACGCGATCGAACTGGAACTCCTGGAACTCCTGGAACGCTGGGAAACCCTGGAAGGGCGCCAGTCAGCCGGTTGAGGCCATGGCCATGGGCCTGTGGTCGAGCAGGGCCAGCCAGCCGCGCACGATGCGGTAGACGATCCAGATGCCCACCCCCACCATGAGCAGGATCGCCGCCGGGATGCCGATCAGGGTGAAGAACATCGAGCCGGCGACCGCCAGCCAGAGCAGGGCGAACCAGAAGGTGCGGATCTGCCAGCTGAAATGGCTGTCCAGCCAGGTGCCGCGGACGTCGCCGCGCTTCAGGTAGTTGAGGATGACGGCGATGATGGACGGCCAGCCGGACAGGAAGGCCGTCAGCACGAAGGCGGCACTGGTCACCCCGGCCAGCGCGCTCAGGGCATGCAGGCCGTAGATGACGTGGGTCAGGGCCAGCGAGCTGTCCGGATCGGGACGGCCCGGCGCGTCCGGAAGGGGGAGGGTCTGCGTCATCGACTTGGCCTGAGTGGCAATGTCGGCATTTTCCACGTATACCGGCCGGGGGTCCATGTATAGGCTGGTTTAATAAAATTGATTAATATCAACAATAACTGCTTGAGTTGTGCGGGATTGCTGTGCGAATCTCAATACCCGATCCCAAATAATCCCAATGACCGTAGGAGGAGACAACCATGCGGACGATCATTATCGGGTTTTCATTGTTTGTAACGACGTTGTTCAGTGCCTTTGCGCTGGCCGCCGATAACGAGGGCGCCAAGACCACCGAGGCGGTCGAGTCGGTACGCAAGGTTTGCGATTGCGTACGGAAACACCCGAGCGGCTTCCCGTATATCGAGCAGCGCATCACGACCTGCAAGACTTACAAAAACGCCGATGGTCACGTGAAGTCGCTGGACTGTCTCAATTGTTATGCCCTGTGTTCAGACAAGCCCGCGAGTTGAAGACACATAGGAGAAGGGCGATCACTTGCCGGGGCGCGTCCCCGGCTTTTTTTCGCCTGTCGATCCCGACGGCTTGAAGGCCGCGGGGCCTCCGGGCATCATCCCATTATGAAAATCGCACTGGCCCAATTCAACGCCACCGTCGGCGATCTGGACGGAAATTCAGGCAGGATTCTGGAGCTGGCCATCGAGGCCGGGCAGGCTGGCGCGCACCTCCTGGTGACCCCGGAACTGGCCCTGTGCGGCTACCCGCCCGAAGACCTGGCCCTGCGTGCCGATTTCTACCAGGAAAATGCCCGGGTCCTGGCCGATCTGGCCGTGGCCCTGCCGGCCGGACTGGCCGCACTGGTGGGTTTCCCGCTCCAGGAGGGCGGCGCGCGTTACAACGCCGCGGCACTGCTGCGCAACGGCCGGGTCGAGGCGGTCTACCGCAAGCAGTTGCTGCCCAACCATTCGGTGTTCGACGAGGTGCGCACCTTCATGCCGGGCGAGGAGGCGCTGGTCTTCGAACTGGACGGACGCCGCTTCGGGGTGCTCATCTGCGAGGACATCTGGCAGCCGGGACCGGCCGAACAGGCCAGGGAGGCCGGCGCCCAGGCGCTGCTGGTCCTCAACGCCTCGCCTTTTCACAAGAACAAGCAGGTCGTGCGCCATGAGGTGGTGGGCGAACAGGCCGAGGCGACCGGCTTGCCGGTGGTCTACGTCAACCTGGTCGGCGGCCAGGACGAACTGGTGTTCGACGGTGGCAGCTTCGCCATGTCCGCCGGAGGCGAATTGACCGCCCAGTTTCCACTCTTTGAGGAACGGCTGTGTTTGGTCGATCTGGTCGACGGCGCGCCCCGGGGCGAACTGCACGACCTGCCCGGTCTCGATGAAGGCGTCTACCGCGCCTTGGTTCTGGGCGTGCGCGACTATGTCGGCAAGAACGGCTTTCCCGGCGTCATCGTCGGCTCATCGGGCGGCATCGACTCCGCCCTGACCCTGTGCATCGCGGTCGATGCCCTCGGTGCCGAGCGGGTCAAGGCGGTGATGATGCCGTCGCAGTACACCGCCGACATCAGTCTCGCCGACGCCCAGGCCCTGGCCGAACGCCTCGGCATCAGTCACGCCGTGCTGCCGATCCGGCCCCTGTTCGACGGCTTCAGGGCCGCCCTGGCGGACGAGTTCGCCGGCCTGGCCGAGGATCTCACCGAGGAGAACATCCAGGCCCGAGTGCGCGGCGTGCTGCTGATGGCCCTGTCCAACAAGTCCGGCCGCATGGTCCTGACCACCGGCAACAAGAGCGAGATGGCGGCCGGCTACGCCACCCTGTACGGCGACATGGCAGGCGGTTTCTCCGCCCTCAAGGATGTCGCCAAGACGCTGGTATGGCGGTTGGCGCGATATCGCAATACCATCTCGGCCGTGATTCCCGAACGCATCATCACGCGCCCGCCCTCGGCCGAATTGCGGCCGGACCAGACCGACCAGGACAGCCTGCCGCCCTACGAGGTGCTGGATGCCATCATGGAGCGTTATATGGAACTGGACATGGCGCCGCGCGACATCGTCGCCGAGGGCTACGCGGAGGTCGACGTGCGCCGCGTCGTGCGCCTGATCGACCGTTCGGAATACAAGCGCCGCCAGGCTGCGCCGGGCGTGCGCATCACGCAAAGGGGATTCGGCCGCGACCGCCGCTACCCGATCACCAACAAGTATCAAGCACCATTCTAATCAGGAGAGACAGATGAAAAAGATCGAAGCCATCATCAAGCCGTTCAAGCTGGACGAGGTGCGCGAGGCGCTCTCGGAGATCGGCGTGACCGGCCTCACGGTGACCGAGGTCAAGGGTTTCGGGCGCCAGAAGGGCCACACCGAGCTGTATCGCGGCGCCGAGTACGTGGTCGATTTCCTGCCCAAGGTGAAGATCGAGATGGTGGTGGCGAGCAGCATGGCCGATACCGCCATCGACGCCATCGTCAAGGCCGCCCGCACGGGCAAGATCGGCGACGGCAAGATCTTCGTCTCCGAGGTCCAGCAGGTCATCCGCATCCGCACCGGCGAGACCGACGAAGCGGCGATCTGACCGTTGCCGCCGGCCCGGACCGGGGCCGGGCCGTATCCTGGGCCGGTCCGCGGCCCAAGTCGGGAATCAGTGCAATTCCGTGAAACTCAATCCGGCAGCTTCTTGCCCGGATTGAGGATGCCGTGCGGATCGAACAAGGTCTTGATCTGGCGCATCAGGTCGAGTGTGGCGGGCTCGAACTCCAGGCTGACGAAGGGCCGTTTCTCGCTGCCGATGCCGTGCTCGCCGGACAGGCTGCCGGACAGGCCGAGCACGGTTTCCACCAGTTCGAGCCGGCAGGCGCGGGCGCGCGCCATCTCGTCGGCATCGTTCTGGTGCACCATGATGTTGACATGCAGGTTGCCGTTGCCGGCGTGGCCGAAGGCGACCAGGGGCAGGCCGTGCTTGTGGCCCAGCTTGTCGATGGCGTCGACCAGGTCGGCCAGCTTGGCGACCGGCACCACGACGTCCTCGTTGATCTTGAGCGGGGCGATCTTCTTCACCGCGTGCGAGAGCGACTTGCGCGCGGTCCACAGGTGGGTGATCTCCTTGGGCGAGAAGCCGCTCTGGATTTCCAGCAGGCCGTCGCCGCGCAGGGCGCATTCGAGCGCGGCCAGGTAGCGCGGGATGTCCTCGGCGTCGCCCTCCACTTCGGCCATCAGGATGGCCTGGGTGCCGTAGGGCAGGCCTTCGACGGCGCCGTATTCGCGGATCGCCTCGATCGAGCGGTGGTCCATGAATTCCAGGGCGTAGGGCACCACGGGCTGGCGCATGGCCCGGATCACCGCCTCGCAGGCGGTCCGGTTGCTGGCGTAGCAGACGCGCAGGGTGGCGACCCGGCGGGGCGCCGGCAGCAGCTTCAGGGTGGCCTCGGTGATCAGGGCCAGGGTACCTTCCGAGCCGACCAGCAGACGGGTGAGGTCGTAGCCGGTGGCGTACTTGGTAGTGCGACTGCCGGTACGGATCTCGCGACCGTCGCCGAGCACGGCGCGCAGGCCGAGGACGTGGTCGCGGGTGGTGCCGTACTTCACGGCGCGCGGCCCGGCGGCATTCATGGCCAGGTTGCCGCCGATCCGGCTGTAGGCGCCGGAACCTGGATCGGGTGCATACATCAGGCCGGCCGTGGCGGCGAGTTCGTCGATGTCGTCGGTGACCACGCCCGGCTCGACCACCATCAGGCGGTTGTCCGGATCGAATTCCAGGATGTGGTTCATGCACTCGAAGCTGACCACCAGGCTACCCGGCGTCGGCAGGGCGCCGCCGACGTTGCCGGAACCGGCACCGCGCGGCGTGATGGGCAGCTTTTCCCGTGCGGCGATGGCGACGATGCCGGCGGCGTGGTCGTGGCCGGCCGGGAACAGCACCGCCTCGGGCAGGCAGGACTTGGGGGTCTCGTCGCTGGCGTACAGGGCCAGGATGGCCGGGTCGGTGTGGACACGGTCCTCGCCCAGGAGGGCGACGAATTCGTTGCGCAGGCGGTCGGTCAGCATCAGCCTAGGGTGGGTTCGATGATCTCGGCGGCCTGGGCCATGGCATCGGTGTCCGGGAAGCGGGCATAGGTCTCCTGCACGGCGATCTCGTACAGGGGCCGCACGAAGGGGGCTCCGGCCTGCTCGGTCATGGTGTGGCGCAGGGCCTGGGTCATCACCTTGTCCAGGGAGACCAGGCGACGGCCCTTGATGATGCCGTCGCCGGCATCGACCAGGGTGATGATCAGGCGGCCGCGTTCGCCGGTGGGTTCTTCGGGCAGTTCGCGTTCCGCCTCGGGCACCAGGTGGACGTTGAAGGCGGCATCCGACCACTCGCAGACGTCGTCGATCTTGTAGAGCAGGAAGGCGGCCGGACCCTGGCTGTACAGGCCGACCGTGATCGGCTGGTCGCGCAGGCCTTTCAGTTCGGCCGCGCTGGGGCCCGACCAGAACAGGGTCAGGTCGTGGGCGCCGTTCCTGTACAGGTAGCGCACGCCCTCGTCGTAGCGGCTGTGCTCGGGCGAGAAGGGCTCGCCGATGCGCCGGCTGTCGTCCGGGACGTCCGGACGGACGAAGGTGTGGATCTCGCGATTCATTCTTCCCCTTCCGGCAGCAGGGCGGCGAGCATGGCCACCATGCCGGGGTCGAAATCGAAGCCGACATCCATGCCCGGGTTGAGGGCGATGGCGAGGTCCGCGCTCATCCGGCGCAGGAGCCAGGACATCTCGGTGAGCAGGCCGCCGCTGTAGTCGGGGAACTCGGCCAGGAAGTCCTTGGCGCGGTCGGGGCCGGTGAACGCGATCAGGGCGCGGTTGCCGTCGTCGTCCTCGAGGACCAGGGGTTCGGCCTGGGTGGAGCGCTGGAAGCCGGCGATCTGGTGCTTTTCGTCCTTGACCGGCATGAACACCTGCATGGCCATGATGCGGCGGGCGAAGTCCTCCGGCTCGACGGTGCCCTCGAGCATTTCGACCAGAAGTCGCTCGATGTCGTTGCGGGGTTCGAAAACGGTATCGTCCATGGTTCCGGGTCCGGAAGGAAAGAGGCCGAGGATAGCACCAGCCGGCGGGCCGGGGAATGCGTGCGGGCCGGGAAACTCAGGCGCTAAGCCACTTTTTAGGGTCGATGTTCCAGGCCTCGAAGGCCTCGTGGCCGGTTACCCGGTCGCGGTTGGCGGGGTGGGCGAGGTCGACCACCTCGGGCTTCAGGTAGACGTTGCTCTTGGCGTTGTAGAGGACCAGGACGACCGGCTGCATGAGATGGTCGGGATGCTGTTCCATGACGATGGCCAGGCGGCCGCTGTCCAGGCGTACCAGGGAGCCGGTCGGGTAGATGCCGACCGCCTTGATGAAGCTGCGCACCAGTTCCGGATCGAAATGGAACTTGCTCCATTCCAGCAGTTTGCCGAGGGCCTCGGTGGGCGGCATGCCCTTGTGGTAGACCCGGTCCGAGGTGATGGCGTCGTAGACGTCGACGATGGCGCCCATCTGGCCGTACAGGGAGATCTCGCTGCCCTTGAGCTTGTTCGGGTAGCCGGTGCCGTCGTAGCGCTCGTGATGCTGGCCGGCGACGTCGAGGGCGATCCGGGAGACGCCCGGCGTGTGTTGCAGGATGATGATGCTCTGCACCACGTGCGACTTCATCTTGCCGAATTCCGCCTCGGTCAGCTTGGCCGGCTTGTTCAGGATTTCTTCCGGCACCTTGGCCTTGCCGACGTCGTGGAGCAGGGCGCCGATGGCGATCTCCTTGATGGTCGGGCGGTCCAGTTCCAGGCCGCGCGCGAAGGCGATCA
The DNA here is from genome assembly GCA_013335435.1 of Thiobacillus sp. GTDB lineage: Bacteria > Pseudomonadota > Gammaproteobacteria > Burkholderiales > Thiobacillaceae > Parasulfuritortus. The sequence goes on from JAAXVP010000011.1 coordinate 11,695, forward strand.
TCAGGGTGCACACCGAGACCGAATGCTGGAAGGTGTAGTTGTCGTGGTCCTTCAGGCGGCCGAGCGGAAGCAGGGCATCCGGGTTGCGGAAGATGGAGTCGACCATGCTCTCGACCAGGGGCTCGATCTTCTCCATCTCGATCTGCTTGCCCAGGCGGATGTCCTTGATCATGCCGTGGACGATCTGGTTCGCCTCGCTGTGCAGGCGGGCGGCACGCTGGCGTTCCTCGGCCAGGGGGGTGCGGGCCGGCGTGGCCGGCTCCTCGGCGATGCGGATCAGGCGCGATTCGATCTCCCGGCGCACTTCAGCCTGGGTCGGTGCGGCCACCTCGACATCGCGGCCGCGGCTGATGTCGATGTAGACGTCGTGGATGCCGAGTTCGCCGATCTTGGCGATCGTGGCCTGGTCCTTGACCAGGAAGTGGCTGGCCACGAAGGGGTGATCCATCCAGCCGCAATTGACGTCATGGATGTACATGCCCGGCTGCAATTGCTCGACCGGTATCTTCTTGATGGTTTCCGTGTTGGCGGTCATGCCGTCGTTCTGTCGTGGGACACGTGTTGCCGCAATGGTAAGGGCAGCTTCAGGCCATGGCCACGGTACGTTTGTCTAGCGGCCGTATTGCTGCTGCATCTTTTCCATCTGCTTGAGCATCTCGGGGTCGAGCTTGAACTGGCCGCCGCCCGGCATGCCGGACATCACCACGGTGCCGTGCTTCTGACCGGGCTTGCAGGGGCCGAGCCAGCGGCCGGTCATGGTCGACTTGCTGCCGGCCATGCCGTGCATGGGCGGGTCGAAGCGGGTGGTCGACTCCATGCGGTAGTCGGTGGCGAGGTTGCCGCTGATCACGGTATGCCCGGTCATGGTGGTGCCCTCGAACTTGCATACCGAGTCGACCACGATGGTGTCGCCGACCTTCTTGCTGTCGACCTTGGGGCATTGCTTGCGCATCTCGCGGTCGTCGGATCCCTGGGTGATGTCGTCCTGGTTCTGGTCGACGCACATCTGCATGGTCATGCTCGGTGCCCCGGAAGTGCTGGTCTTGATCTCCCAGAGGCCGGATTTGCGCTTGGCCAGGTCGGCGGCCTGGGCCGCGAAGGCGAGCGAGCCGGTTGCGCAAACGAGGACGAGGAGAAGGCGGCGGGTCATGGACATGGCAAACTCCCGATGGCTAGGTATCGGCCGATAGTCTCCCACGAACCGTGGGCGACTGTCTCGCATGGCGGGATTTGCATCAGGAAGGTTGGCGGAGTGGACGGGACTCGAACCCGCGACCCCCGGCGTGACAGGCCGGTATTCTAACCAACTGAACTACCACTCCAGTACTGCTTTGCAGGCTGATCGCTCAACCTTGTACAACTTGGCGCGCTCGGCAGGATTCGAACCCACGACCCCCTGGTTCGTAGCCAGGTACTCTATCCAACTGAGCTACGAGCGCCTTGGAAAGAGCGCGGATTATATAGAACTCCGGCTTTTTCGCAACGACAAATTTTCATCGCCGTGTAATCTGGCGGAGACGAGAAGATTCGAACTTCCGATCCAGGTTTTGCCCAGATGCTCCCTTAGCAGGGGAGTGCCTTCGACCACTCGGCCACGTCTCCGTTCTCGTCCCGGCGAACCGGGTTGCGAGAGGCCGGCAGGATACCTGCGCGGCCTTGAAAAATCAATCGCGAACCGCTTTACGCGGTCGCCGGCGCCTGGTCCAGGTCGAAGGCCTGGTGCAAGGCGCGCACGGCCAGCTCCATGTACTTGTCGTCAAGCACCACGGAGATCTTGATCTCGGAGGTGGAGATCATCTGGATGTTGATGTTCTCGGCGGCCAGGGCCTTGAACATCTTGCTGGCGACGCCGGCGTGGGTGCGCATGCCGACGCCGACGATGGAGACCTTGGCGATCTTGTCGTCGCCCTTGATGTCGCGGGCGCCGATCTCGTCGCGGACCTGGGCCAGGACTTCCAGGGCCTTCTTCATCTCGCTGCGGTGCACGGTGAAGGAGAAGTCGGTGGTGCCGTCGTGGCCGACGTTCTGAACGATCATGTCGACGTCGATGTTGGCGTCGGCGATCGGGGCCAGGATCAGGCCGGCGACGCCCGGCTTGTCGGGTACGCCCAGGATGGTGAGCTTGGCTTCGTCGCGGTTGAAGGCGATGCCGGAGATGACGGCTTGTTCCATGGAATCTTCCTCGAAAGTGATCAGGGTGCCTTCGCCTTCGTCCTCGAAGCTGGAGAGCACCCGCAGTTTGACCTTGTATTTGCCGGCGAACTCGACCGAGCGGATTTGCAGCACCTTGGAGCCCAGGCTGGCCAGTTCCAGCATTTCCTCGAAGGTGATGGTGTCGAGCTTGCGCGCCTCCGGCACGACGCGCGGGTCGGTGGTGTAGACGCCGTCGACATCGGTGTAGATCTGGCATTCGTCGGCCTTGAGGGCCGCCGCCATGGCTACGCCGGTGGTGTCGGAACCGCCCCGGCCCAGGGTGGTGATGTTGTTGTCGGCATCGACGCCCTGGAAGCCGGCGACCACGACCACGTGGCCGGAGTCGAGCTCGGCACGCATGGCCTTGTCGTCGATGTCCTCGATGCGGGCCTTGGTGAAGGCGCTGTCGGTGCGCAGGGGGATCTGCCAGCCGGTGAAGCTCTTCGCCTTCAGGCCGAGGTCCTTGAGGGCCATCGCCAGCAGCGCGATGGTGACCTGCTCGCCGGTCGAGACCAGGACGTCCAGCTCGCGCGGATCCGGTTCCTTGTTGATTTCCTTGGCCAGGGCGATGAGACGGTTGGTTTCGCCGGACATGGCGGAAAGCACCACCACGACCTGGTGGCCCATCATCTTGAATTTCGCGACGCGCTCGGCCACGTTGCGGATGCGTTCGATCGACCCGACCGAGGTGCCGCCGTATTTCTGCACGATCAGTGCCATGATTTCCCAGTTTAATCGCTTGAAAAGCCGCACATTTTACAGAACTCGGAGGATTCGTGGAGGTTGAAACTTAAACCCTTCGCCCTTAGTCTTACGGCTGTTCGCAACCCCATAGGGAAATGAAGCTATGCAATCTCAATACGACATGACCGGTTACAACGGCTCCATCAGCGTCGGCGCCGAGCGCAACAAGGTCCTGCGCAACACCTACATGCTCCTGGGCATCTCCCTGGTGCCGACGGTGATCGGCGCCCTGGTCGGCATGAGCATGAATTTCGCCTTCATGGCCCAACACCCGATCATGTACTCGCTGGGTGCCTTCGCGGTCATGATGGGCATGTTCTTCGGCATCTCCGCCAGCCGCAACAGCGGCCTCGGCGTGGTCCTGCTCCTGGCCCTGACCGGCTTCATGGGCCTGATGCTCGGCCCCATCCTGCAAATGGCCCTGGGCTTCTCCAACGGCGGCCAGATCGTCGGCCTGGCGGCGGGCGGCACGGCGGCCATCTTCCTGGTCCTGGCCGGTATCGCCACCACCAGCAAGCGCGATTTCAGCTTCATGGGCAAGTTCCTCATGGTCGGCATCGTGCTGTTGATCCTGGCTTCCCTGGCCAACCTGTTCTTCCAGATCCCGGCCATGGCGCTGACCCTGTCGGCGGTCGCCGTGCTGCTGTTCTCCGGCTTCATCCTGTTCGACGTCAGCCGGGTGGTGAACGGGGGCGAGACCAACTACGTGATGGCCACCCTGGCGATCTACCTGGACATCTACAACCTGTTCGTCAACCTGCTGCAACTGCTGATGGCGCTGATGGGCGAGCGCGACTGAGTTCGCGCGCTTCCGGAAAAGGCGGCTCAGGCCGCCTTTTTTGTTGCCGTGGTGGTATGTTCTCCATATCCATGCTGAACACCGGGGAATCCATGAGAGCGCTGCTTCTCGCCGTCATGCTGGTTGTCTCCGGCCTGGGCCAGGCCGAGGAGGGTGGCCTGTCGACCGGCCAGACACTCTACCTGCCGATTTATTCCCATCTCCTCTACGGCAACAAGGCCGTGGCGGGCAAGCCGGGGCTGTATCCGCTCTCGGCCCTGGTCAGCCTGCGCAACATCGACCCGCGCCAACCGATCCGCCTGCTGTCGGCACGCTATTTCGACACCGACGGCAAGCTGTTGCGCGAGTATCTGTCGGCGTCGCGCGTGTTGCCGCCGCTCGGAACCCTGGAACTGTTCGTCGAGCGCAACGATCTGTCGGGCGGCTCGGGGGCCAACTGCGTCATCACCTGGCAGTCGGACAAGCCGGCCAACCCACCCGTCGTCGAGGCCGTGCATGCCGACGTCACCGGCAATCGCACTCTGTCCTTCATCACCACGGCGCGGCCGATCCGGTAGATGCATACCGCCAACCTGGCCGTCCGTTTCGCCTACTGGCTGGATACCCTGCCGCACTACGCGGCCGCCAAGTCGCTCTGCTACGACTGGCTGATCAATCCACGCTCGCGCCGGCGCGCCTGGTTCGACATGGGCATGATCGTCATGATCCTGCTGAGCGTGTTCCTGCTCATCTACCAGGTCCACCACACCCTCGACGACTATGCGCTGTTGTTCGAGCGCGCCGTGTTCCTGACCCTGATCCTGGAATACCTGTTGCGGCTCTGGCTGGCGAGCGCGAGCCGGAAGATCGTCATCGAACACTACGAGCATGCCGAGCTGGTCGGCATGCGCTTCCGCCTGCTGCCCGCCGTCTGGGCGGTGGTCCGGGCCAAGCTGGCCTACATGACCAGCCCGATGGCGATCATCGACCTGCTCGCCATCCTGCCCAGCTACCGGCCGCTCGCCTTCATGCGCATGTTCCTGCTGTTCCGGCTCCTCAAGCTGTTCCGCTACGCCCGCAGCCTCTCGGCGTTCGGCAAGGTGGTGGTGGAAAAGCGCTTCGAGTTGTACACCCTGTCCATCTTCGTCGGCGCGGTGGTATTGATCTCCAGCATCGCGGTCTACCTGTTCGAGGCCGGGGTGCCGGGCACCTCGGTGCATACCCTGCTCGACGCGGTCTACTGGGCGGTCATCACGGTCACCACGGTCGGCTATGGCGACGTCACCCCGCTCACCACGGAGGGCCGGGTAGTGGCCATGGTGCTGGTGTTCGCCGGCATCGGCGTGGTCTCGTTCGCCACTTCCATCGTGGTCATGGCCTTCCACGAGAAGATGCGCGAGCTGCACGACAACCGGGTCTATTCCGAGGTCGAGCGCCTGACCGGGGTCACCATCGTGTGCGGTTTCGGCCGCATCGGCCAGGTGGTGGCCCAGCGCCTGGCCGCCGCCGGCGAGCCCTTCGTGGTGATCGACAAGGACGAGGCCGCGGTCGAGCAGGCCCGGCGCCTGGATTACCTGGCGGTGGCCGGCGACGCCTCGGACGGCGCCATGCTGGGAAACCTGCGCCTGGGCCGCCAGGCCACCCGCATCCTGTGCCTGACCCAGGACGACGTGAAGAACGTCTACATCACCCTGACCGCCCGGGAGCTGTCCGGCGAGGTGCTGATCATCTCGCGCGCCAACAAGGCGGAGAGCGTGCGCAAGCTGCGCCATGCCGGCGCCGACCACGTGGTCCGGCCCTACGAGGTGGTGGCGCGCATGGCGGCCGAGTTCATCGGCCAGCCGGTCGCCTTCGACGCCATCCACGACGTCGTCACCGGCAGCAAGGGCATCCACCTGGAGCCCATGCCGGTGCCGCCGGGCAGCCATCTCGACGGCCTGGGCGTGGGCGAGGTCGATTTCACCGCCCGCAACCTGCTCCTGTTCGGCGTCATCCGCCCAGTGGCCGAGGTCGAGACCGGCGACGACGAGCCCTACCGGATGGCCGACAAGCATTTCTACTTCAATCCGCGTCCGCACTTCCGCTTGCGCGGCCACGACATCCTGGTCCTGATCGGCTACGACGTCAGCCTGAAGCATTTCCGCAAGCAGGAAGGGCCGATGTTCAAGGACTGGTGGGAGCGGGCGCGATGATGCACGGCAAGCTGGCCCTGTTCGGCTGCACCACCCTGGGCCTGGAGGTCGCCCGCCGGCTGGCCGGACTGGGACAGTCCTTCATCATGGTCGACCTGGATTCGGCGCGCGTCCAGCGTGCCCGCGACGAGGGGTTCCGGGTCGAGCAGGCCGATTTCACCGACGACGATGCCTTGCGCGGGCTGGGCCTGGGCGAGGACATCGAGGGCATCTTCTGCCTGCTGCCGGAGGATTCCGAGAACGTCTTCCTGGTCATCACGGCACGGGCGATGGATACCGGCCTGCGCATCGTCGCCATCTGCCGGGAGCCCGAGGCGGCCTCCAAGCTGCTCGCGGCCGGGGCCGACAAGGTCGTCGACCCCTACGCCATCAGCGGCGCCCGCGCCTACGACCTGATCGCCCGGCCCGAGGTGGTTGAACTCCTGGAGGAGACGGTGTTCGGCCACCAGGACCTCAACATCGCCGAGATCACTATCCCGCGCGGCTCCTGGGTACACGGCGTGCGTCTGTCCGAGCTGAGAAAGCGGATGACCCAGAACGTACTCCTGCTCGGCGTGGTCGATGCCGAGCACGGCAGCGACCTTATCTTCAGCACCCGCAACATCGACCACAACCTCGATGTTGGCGACACCCTGGTGATCATCGGCGCGCGCGATCAGGTCAAGTCGGTGCGTGAGCTGGTCAGGGCCAGGGAGGTGCCGCGCTAGACGCGCTCGAACAGGGCGATGCTCTCGACGTGGGCGGTGTGCGGGAACATGTTGGCGACCCCGGCGGCGCGCAGGGCGTAGCCCTTGGCGTGCACCAGCACGGATGCGTCGCGCGCCAGGGTGGCCGGGCTGCACGAGACGTAGACGATGCGCGAGGGTCCGGAGCCGTCCTCCGGCAGCGACTTGACCAGTTCGATGGCGCCGTCGCGGGGCGGGTCGACCAGCCATTTGTCGAAACGGCCCAGGGCGGCCAGGATTTCCGGCGCCATCTCGAACAGGTTCATGACCTGGTAGCGGGTCAGGTGGTCGAGCTTGTTCAGGCGGGCATTTTCCAGGGCCCGGCTGACCAGGGCAGGGCTGCCCTCGATGCCAAGCACGCGGGCGCCGCGCCGGGCGATGGGCAGGGTGAAGTTGCCCAAGCCGCAGAAGAAGTCGGCGATCTCCTCGCCCGGCTGCGGGTCGAGCATGCGGATGGCGCGCCGGACCAGCATGTGGTTGACGCCGTGGTTGACCTGGGTGAATTCGGTCGGCTTGAACGGCATGGTCAGGCCGAATTCCGGCAGGCTGTAGCTGAGCGCCGGGGCGTCCAGGGGATGGAAGGGCTGGGCGGTGTCCGGGCCCTTGGGTTGCAGCCAGATCTGGACGCCGTGGCGGTCGGCGAAGGCGCGCACCTTGGCCTCGTCCTCGGCCGTCAGCGGTTCCAGGATGCGCAGCACCAGCACCGCGATCTCGTCGCCGACGGCGACCTCGATCTGCGGCAGACGGTCGCGGATGGCCAGGCCGGCGACCAGTTCGCGCATGTCGGGCAGCAGCTTGCCGATGTGCTCCGGCAGCACCTCGCAGCCCTTCATGTCGGCGACGTAGCTGCTCCGGCGCTCGTGGAAGCCGACCAGGACGCCGCCCTTCTTGGCTACGTTGCGCACCGACAGCCGGGCCTTGGTACGGTAGCCCCAGGTCGGGCCGTGGATGGGCGCCAGCATGGTTTCGGGCCTGAGCTTGCCGATGTGTTCGAAGCAATCCTCGAGCACGCGCTGCTTGGCGGCGACCTGGGTGGCTTCGTGCAAGTGCTGGTGGGTGCAGCCGCCGCAGACGCCGAACCACTCGCAGCCCGGCTCGACCCGATACGGGCTGGCCTTGACGATGCGTTCGATCTGGGCCTGCTCGTAGGTGTCCTTCTTGCGGTAGGGCGAGGCGTCGACGACCTCGCCGGTCAGGGCGCCGTCGACGAAGATGGTCTTGCCTTCAAAGTGGGCGACGCCGCGGCCCTCGTGGTCGAGGGATTCGATGGTCAGCCGGTAGCTCATGCTGTCCAAGCCTCCAGGAACTGCCGCCAGTGCGGGGCGTCGATGCCGGCCAGGGTGGTGCGCACCAGTTCGACCTCGTTGTCGTGCTGCTCGCGGTTCAGGTGGCCGCGCATGAGCTGGAAGCGCAGGTAGACGAGATAAGTGTTGACCACGTCGGTTTCGCAATAGTCGCGGATGTCGGCGATCCGGCCGGCCTGCCAGGCGTCCCAGACCTTGCTGCCGTCCATGCCCAGCTTGCCTGGGAAGCCGTACAGCTTGGCCAGGGCGTCCAGGGCCACGGCGCCGCGCGGCTGGTACATGGCGAGCAGGTCCATGAGGTCGAGGTGGCGGTTATGGTAGCGGCTGATGTAGTTGTTCCACTTGAAGTCCTTGTCGTCCTCGCCCTGGTCCCAGTAGCGCGGCGCCGTCACCGAGTGGAGCATGCCGCGGTAGTGCAGGACCGGCAGGTCGAAGCCGCCGCCGTTCCAGGACACGATCTGGGGCGTGTACTTCTCGATGCCGTCGTAGAAGCGCTGGATGATCTCGGCCTCGTCGGCGTCCGGCTCGGACAGGGAGAAGACCTTGAAGCCGGCGTCCGTGCGCAGGGCGCAGGAGATGGTCACCACCCGCTGCAGGTGCAGGGGCATGAAGTCGGAGCCGCCGGTCTGCTGGCGGCGCATCAGCATGGCCATGTCGGCCACTTCCTGGTCGGAGGGCTCGGGGCCGAGATCGTGCAGGCGGCGCAGGCCGGCCACGTCGGGGATGCATTCGAGGTCGAAAACGAGAACGGGAGTCATGGCCAAGTCGGGATTAGAATCACCCGTATTCTACCTTTTCGGAGGGAGCGACCGATGCCGACCCGCTGGCAAGTCGCGGAAAACGAGGCCGATTGGCTGGCCCGTGCGCTGGCCTACACCCTGGCCGCCGAGGCCGAGTCCCTGGCCGACCACGGCGAATTCCGCCTCTGCCTGGCCGGGGGCGGCACCCCGGAGCGCCTGTATCGTGAACTCGCCGGCCAGGCGCGCGATTGGCGGCATTGGCAGGTCTGGTACGGCGACGAGCGCTGCCTGCCGCCCGGCCACCCGGAACGCAATGCCACCCTGGCCGAACAGGCCTGGTTGCAACGGGTGGCCATTCCCGGTGCGAATATCCGCGCCATCCCCGCGGAACTCGGCGCCCGCGCCGCTGCCGAAGTCTACGGCCGCCTGCTGGCCGGCGTGCCGGCCTTCGACCTGGTCCTGCTCGGTCTCGGCGAGGATGGCCATACCGCCAGCCTGTTTCCCGGCCACGACTGGGGCGCGGGCGGCGATGCCCCGGCGGCCCTGGCGGTATTCGACGCCCCGAAGCCCCCGCCCGAGCGGGTCAGCCTGTCGGCGCGCCGCCTGTCGCTGGCTGCCAGGGTGTTGTTCCTGGTCACCGGCGCCGGCAAGCGGGAGGCGGTGGCGGCCTGGCGGCGCGGTGGCGCGATACCTGCCGCGGCGATCCGGCCGGCGGCGGGCGTGGATGTCCTGATCGATCAATCGGCATATGGAGAACAAATATGAAATCGAATGCCCGTAACGTCATTCCCGCGCAGGCGGGAATCCAGTGGAAAAAGACTGGGCTCCCGCCTGCGCGGGAGCGACGGTTTGCTTTGTTGCCCGTGGCTGCATTTCTGTTGGCGATAACGGCGACGGCCTGGGCGGGGGAGGAGCGGCTGTCCACCGACAAGGAACAGACCGGCCTGGCGGTGACCATCTACAACGGCGACCTGGCCCTGGTGAAGGATGCCCGCAAGGTCAGGCTGGGGGCCGGCGAGAACCAGCTCGCCTGGCGCAACGTCTCGGCCCGCATGCAGCCGGAGACCGCGCTCCTGCGCTCGCTCGACGGCAAGCCCCTGACCCTGCTCGAGCAGAACTTCGACTTCGACCTGCTGACGCCGCAGAAACTGCTGGAGAAGTCGGTCGGCGAGGACATCCGGGTGATCAAGAGCCATCCGACCATGGGCACCGACAGCTACGAGGCCGCCACCGTGCTGTCGGCCAACGACGGCGTCGTGCTCAAGTTCGTCGACCGGGTCGAGACCGGCGTGCCCGGCCGCCTGGCCTTCAACAAGGTGCCGGCCAACCTGCGCGACCGGCCCACTCTCTCCATGCTCCTGGATGCCGGCAAGGGCGGCGAGCAGGGTCTGGAACTCAGCTACCTGACCGGTGGCCTGAGCTGGAAGGCCGACTACGTGGCCGAGTTGAGCGGCAAGGAGGACAGCCTGGACCTGAACGGCTGGGTCACCCTGACCAACACCAGCGGCACCGCCTACCGCGATGCCAGACTGCAACTGGTGGCCGGCGAGATCAACCGGGCGCGGCCGGAGCCAGCCCCCATGAAAATGATGCGCGACATGGTCGCCATGGCCTCGGCCGCCCCGGCCATGCAGGAGGAATCCCTGCTCGACTATCACCTGTACACCCTGGAACGGCCGACCACCATCCTGGACAACCAGACCAAGCAGGTGGCCCTGCTCTCGGCCCAGAAGGTGCCGGCCGGCAAGGAATACCTGCTCCAGGGCGCCGACTACTACTACTATGGCCAGTACGGCGAACTGGGCAAGAAGATGAAGCCGGCCATCTACCTGCAATTCGACAACAAGGGTGGCCAGATGGGCATCCCGCTGCCCAAGGGCGTGGTGCGGGTGTACAAGAAGGACAAGGCGGGCCGGGCCCAGTTCGTCGGCGAGGACCGCATCGACCATACCGCCAGGAACGAGACCGTGCGCCTGAAGCTGGGCGAGGCCTTCGACATCACCGCCGACAAGAAGCAGACCGACTTCCAGAAGATCGCCCCGAGCCTGCGCGGCGGCGTCTACGAGACCGCCTACCAGATCGAGATCCGCAACGCCAAGAACGAGCCGGTCGAGGTCAAGGTGGTCGAGCCCATGCCGGGCGACTGGCAGATGGTCTCGGAGAGCCTGAAGCACGACAAGGACACCGCCCACACCGCGGTCTGGCTGGTGCCGGTGCCGGCCGAGGGCAAGACCGTGCTGACCTGGCGGGTGCGGGTGAAATACTGACCGGACCGCTGTGACGGGCCACTTATAATGGCCGCAACGAAACCAAGGAGCGGCTAGTGGGGGCTTCGGCATTCATCGCAATCGGCATCGGCGCGGCCATCGGGGCGTGGCTGCGCTGGGGCCTGAGCCTGTGGCTGAATCCGGTCTTCCCGGCCATTCCGTTCGGCACCCTGGCCGCCAACCTGGGCGGTGGCTACCTGATCGGACTGGCGGTGGCCTTCTTCGCCCAGCATCCCGGCCTGTCGCCGGAGTGGCGCCTGCTCATCGTGACCGGCTTCCTGGGCGGTCTGACCACCTTCTCGACCTTCTCGGCCGAGCTGTTCACCCTGTTTTCCCGCGCCCAGGCCGCCATGGGCCTGGTCGCGATCCTGCTGCACGTGGGCGGTTCCCTGGCCATGACCGGCCTGGGCGTGCTCACCTTCAAACTGATAAAAGGCTAGGACCATGACCACCCTATGCGTACGTTTCTTCGTCCAGGAAGGCATGCGTCACGACGGCGAGCCCATCCACGAGTGGCTGTTCCGGCATGCCAGGGAGATCGGCATCGCCGGCGGCACCGCCTTCCGGGCCAGCGCCGGCTACGGCCGGCACGGCCTGCATGAGGACACCTTCTTCGAACTGGCCGGCAAGCTGCCGGAAACAGTCGAGTTCTTCGCCGACGAAGGCCTCATCCAGGCCCTCCTGGCGCGGGTCGGCCTGGCCAAGCTGAGGCTGGTCTACGTCCTGCATCCGGTGACCACGGGCATTACCGGATAGCCGGCAAGTGTCGGTCGCCGACCAGTTCATACTTTTCCTCGCCTCGTTCGCCGCCAACTGGTTTTCCGCCTTGTCCGGCGGCGGTGCCGGGCTGATCCAGTTTCCCATGCTGATCTTCCTGGGCCTGCCGTTCGGCATCGCCCTGGCCACGCACAAGGTCGCCACCGTGTTCCTGGGCTTCGGCGCGGCCCTGCGCCACTGGCGGGAGAGCCACCTGGAACGGCGTTTTTCCCTGGCCATCGTCGGTGCCGGCGTGCCCGGCGTGGCGCTCGGCGCTTCGGTCATCCTGTACGTGCCGGAGCGACCGGCCATCCTGGCCCTTGGCCTGCTGACCCTGGGCCTGGGGCTGTATTCGATGTTCAAGCCCCGACTGGGGATGGACTACGCACCCCGCAACCGCGCCGGCAGCGGGCTGGCGGTCGGCCTGGCCGGTCTGTTCGTGGTCGGTTTCCTGAACGGTTCCATCACCTCGGGCTCGGGGCTGTTCCTGACCCTCTGGCTGGTGCGCCACTTCGGTCTCGACTACAAGCGCGCCGTGGCCTACACCATGGTCCTGGGCGGCGTGCTCTGGAACGCTACCGGGGCGGCCGTGCTGGGCGTGCTGGGCAACGTGCAATGGAGCTGGATGCCGGTCCTGCTGGTCGGTGCGTTGCTCGGCGGCTACCTGGGCAGCCACGTGGCGATCGTCAAGGGCAATCTGTGGGTCAAGCGCGCCTTCGAGGTCACCACCATCCTGATCGGCCTGAAGCTGATCGCCGGCTAACGCCAGAAGCGCAGGGACTGCCAGCGGTTGACGGCGTAATGCCGGGTCGGAGCGCCGACCAGGGTCAACTCGACGGTTTCGAGTCGGCCCCGTTGCAGGGCGCGCAGGGCCGGTCCGAACCAGTTCGTGTCGTGGTGGGGCGTCCGGTCGAGAACCACCAGCGTGCGTGCGTCGGCGAGCTGGCCGTATTCCGGTGCCGGCGGTTCAACCGGGATGTCGGCCGCGCCGGCCAGGACGCGGGCGAGGAAATCGTCGGCCAGGATCCGGTCGAAGGCCGCCGCCGGTTGTCGCCAGGTGCCGCCGCCCCATAGCCAGACGCCGTTCAAGGCCGCCTCGCCGCGCGCCTCGCGCGCCGCATTGACCGGATGGTCGTGCAGGAGCATCTGGATTTCCATGGCCGTGCGCTGGAGCCTCCGGGCATCCGGTCCGCCGATCAGGTCGAGTCCGACCGTGCCGCCGGCGACCTGGTCGAGCGGCGGCACCTCGACCGCGGGCGGGATATGGAAACGGGCGTACCAGCGTTGCGGGTGCGGCGCCAGGAACTCGATCTCGCCCTCGAAATGGCGGTTGAGCGCGGCCACCAAGGCGTCGGATTCGTCGGCGCCGAGCTGGAAATGGCGGCTGTCGAACAGGGTGATGCTGTGCATGCCGGCCAGCATGTGCACCGGGTCGGCGCGGAACCAGGCGGCCTCGCCGGGCTGCCCGCCCTCGCCGGCGTAGGCGAGGGCGGGCAGGTCGCGGCAGTCGAGGCCGAACAGGCCGGCCAGCGTGGCGCTGTGGCCGGCCGCCGGCAAATCACGGACATGACCGCGCGCGAGCAGGCGGTTCAGGTTGGGCAGGTCGTCGGTCGGCGCGCTGTCGGGGCCGCCGACCAGCAGGTGCAGGCGGGTCATGGCCGCGATTGTATGCCGGGCGGCGTTGTGCCGCCCGCTGCCGAAGCGTCGGACCTCAGTTATCCACCTCGATTTCCTGGGCCAGGTACTGGCCGCCCTCGTAGGTGAAATGGACCTCGACCTCGACGCCGTTGGCCAGGCCGGTGGCGTCCTTGCCGTTGATCTGTATGGTCAGGCCGTTGATGGCGAAGCTGGTGGGCAGGTTGACGTCGTAGGCGATGCCGCCGGTTTCATAGACATCGGAGCCCGCAGGGGCGTCCAGGCTCTTGAACTCGACGCCATAGACGACCAGGCCGGTACTGGTCCACGTTGCCTCGACCTCGATCCGGGCGCCGTTCACCAATTGGCTGGCGGTGCCGTTCTCGTAGGCCACGTTGGTGGCCAGGGTGGCGCTGTACGGGGTGCCGTCGGGCAGGGTCAGGACGAAGTTGTTGCCGTTGCGCGCGCTGACGGTGCCGTCGAATTCCACCGTGGCGTTCTCGGGCGTACTGGCATGGACTTCCACAGCGGATGCGACCACGGTATTGCCCTGGACCTGGCCATGCACCTCGACATAGGCGCCGTTGGCCAAGGCGCCGCCGGCGATGGTTGCCGAGGTCGCGTCGACGGCGACGCCGCGCACCAGGAAATTGCCGGCACTGACGAATTCGGTCACGGTGCCCTTGAGTTCCACCGCAGTCGTTGCGGTGGTCCGGATGCTGGTCGCGATCAGCCGGTCAGTGCCGGTGTCGACCTGTCCGCCGACCACGACGTAATCCCCTTGGCGGAGCGACTGCACGGTTGCGGCCAGGCCGACGGCGCTGGCGTCGACGGCGATGCCGGAGACGCGGAACTGGCTGCCGGCGAGGTCGCTGACCAGTCCGGCGACGATCGCACTGTCGGTGATCCCGTACAGGCTGCGTATCCGGATTGCCTCGGCGCTCAACTGGCCGCCGACCGGCGCGTTCGGACTCCAGACGTTGACCAGTTGGCCGTTGGCCAGGGTGACACCCGGCGGCAACTTGGTCGCACCGCCGTACAGGATCGTCATGGAGCCGATCCGGAAGGTCCCGGCGCCGGGATTCAGGTTGGCTACCACACCGGTGATGCGCGTAGCCATCGACGTGCTTGGCAGTTGCGCGATGCGCGTGGCCAGGACGTAGGGGCCATCGGCGCCGACACCGTAGAGACCATGGACCTCGACCTTCATGCCGTCGGCGAGCGCAGCCATGCCGGACAGGCCGGCATAGTAGGTGACCGGGCCGGCCAGGGGGTTGCCGTTGACCCGCACGGCCACGCCGTTCACCGTCAAAGTGCTTGCGGTTACGTTCTGTGCGGTCCCGATCAGGGTGGGTTCGACGACTACCGTGGTCGGGTTGCCCTGGTCGTCCGTGAGTATCTGCACCTGTTGGCCGAGAGCGACGGAGAGGGCGCTGACCTGGGCCGATTCCTCCTGTTCGTTGCCCTCCCAGTATTCGGCGGTGGCGCTGCTGTAGGTGTTGCCATCGATGATCAGGCTACCGAATCCGGTAACCGTTCCGATGCCTGTTCCGCCAGTGCCGACCCCGCCGCCGGCGGTCGTAAAGCTGCCGCCGCAGGAGGCCAGCAACAAGCAGGAAGACAGCAGGATCAGCCGTCGCAGGGTGTCAATCATCTTCAC
>JAAXVP010000237.1 GCA_013335435.1 Thiobacillus sp.
CACCAACGACGAGGTGTCCGAGCTGATCCTGCGCGTGCGCCAGCTGCTCATGCGCTGCGGCGCCACCGAGGTGCGCACCGCCCAGGATGAAGACGAGCGCCAGCGCTTCTGGGCCGGGCGCAAGGCGGCCTTCCCGGCGGTCGGCCGGATATCGCCCGACTACTACTGCATGGACGGCACCATCCCGCGCCGCCGCCTGGCCGAGGTGCTGGGCCGCATCCGCGAACTGTCCGCGGAATACGGCCTGGCGGTGGCCAACGTATTCCACGCCGGCGACGGCAACCTGCACCCGCTCATCCTCTACGACGCCAACAAGCCGGGCGAGCTGGAGCGCACCGAGCAGTTCGGCGCCCGCATCCTGCAGGCCTGCGTCGACGCCGGCGGCACCATCACCGGCGAGCACGGCGTCGGCATGGAGAAGATCGACGCCATGTGCGGCCAGTTCGCCGCCCCCGAGCTGGCCCAGTTCCATGCCGTCAAGGCCGCCTTCGACCCGGACGGCCTGCTCAACCCGGGCAAGGCCGTGCCCACCCTGCACCGCTGCGCCGAGTTCGGCGCCATGCACGTGCACCACGGCGAACTCAAGTTCCCCGACCTGCCGAGGTTCTGACATGAGGGTCGCTCGCTCAACCCATGTTTCGTCGCTCCCGCGAAGGCGGGAGCCCAGTAGACCAATGAACTGGATGCCCGCCTTCGCGGGAATGACCGGTCATTCGAGGTGTCCATGAGCGGCGACCTCAAGGCACAGATCGCCGAACAGGTGCGCGAGGCCGCCGCGGAGGGTACGCCGCTCAACATCGTCGGTGGCGCCAGCAAGGCCTGGTATGGCCGCACGGTGGCCGGCGAAAGTCTCGACATCGCCGGCCACGCCGGCATCGTCGACTACGAGCCGCGCGAACTGGTCATCCGCGCCAGGGCCGGCACCCCGCTGGCCGAGATCGTCGCCGCCCTGGCCGAGTCCGGCCAACACCTGCCCTTCGATCCGCCCGCCTTCGGTGCCGGCGCCACCCTGGGCGGCACCATCGCCTGCAACCTGTCCGGGCCGAGCCGTCCCTATGCCGGTGCGGCCCGCGACCACGTGCTCGGGGCCCGCATCGTCAACGGTCGGGGCGAGGTGCTCGAATTCGGCGGCCAGGTGATGAAGAACGTCGCCGGCTACGACCTCTCGCGCCTGATGGCCGGTGCCCTCGGCAGCCTGGGCGTGCTGCTCGACGTCAGCCTGAAGGTGCTGCCGATCCCGGAGAGCCACGTCACCCTGGTCAAGGACTGCAACCCGCGCGATGCCCTGGCCGCCATGAACGGCTGGGCCGGCAAGCCGATCCCGCTCTCGGCCACCTGCTTCGACGGCAACCGCATGATCGTGCGCCTGTCCGGCACCGAGACCGCCGTGCAGCACGCCGCCCAGCGTCTGGGCGGCGACGCCATGCCAGACGGCGACCGCTTCTGGGCCGACTTGCGCGAACACCGCCACGCCTACTTCGCCGGCGACATGCCGTTGTGGCGCCTGTCCCTGCCCACGACCACGCCGCCCATCGACCTGCCGGGCAAGTGGCTGATCGAGTGGGGTGGCGGCCAGCGCTGGCTGCACGGCGAGGTCGATCCGGTCCACATCCGCGCCGCCGCCCAGGCGGCCGGCGGCCACGCCACCCTGTTCCGGGGCGGCGACCGCAACGGCTCCGTGTTCAATCCCCTGCCGCCGGCCATGCTGGCGCTGCACCGGCGCCTGAAACGGTCCTTCGACCCGGCCGGCATCCTCAACCCCGGCCGGCTCTACGCGGAACTCTGATGCAGACCCGGCTCGCCGATTTCATCCGCGACACCGCCGAGGGCAAGGAGGCCGACGCCATCCTGCGCGCCTGCGTCCACTGCGGCTTCTGCACCGCCACCTGCCCGACCTACCAGCTTATCGGCGACGAGCTCGACGGCCCGCGCGGCCGCATCTACCTGATCAAGCAGATGCTGGAAACGGGCGCGGCCGGGGATACCGTGCGCCACTACCTGGACCGCTGCCTGACCTGCCGGTCCTGCGAGACCACCTGCCCGTCCGGGGTGCGCTACGGCAGACTGGTGGAGATCGGCCGCGCGGTGGTGGAGGACAGGGCGCCGCGCCCTCTGGTGGATCGGATCAAGCGCCGAGCCCTGCGCTGGGTGGTGCCGGAGCCCCGTCGTATCCATGTGTTGATGTCCGTGCTGAATCGTTTGCGCTGGCTGATGCCGACGCGTTACGCGACACAATTGCCGTCGTTCCCGCGCAGGCGTGAACCCAGCCAAATTGAACTGGATGCCCGCCTGCGCGGGCATGACGAAACCCATCCCCGCACCATGCTCCTCCTCGAAGGCTGCGTGCAATCGGTGGTCACCCCCCACGTCAACGCCACCGCCCGCCACCTGTTCGGCCGTCTCGGCATCACCCTGGTCGCCGCCCCCGAGGCCGGCTGCTGCGGCGCCCTGAGCACCCACCTCTCGGCCCGCGACGAGGGCCTGGATTACATGCGCCGCAACATCGACGCCTGGTGGCCCCACATCGAGGCCGGTGCCGAGGCGATACTGGTCACCGCCTCCGGCTGCGGTGCGATGGTGAAGGACTACGGCGGAGCCCTGCGCGACGACCCGCGCTACGCCGACAAGGCGCGCCGGGTGTCCGAATTGGCGCGCGACCCCTGCGAAGTGCTGGGCGCCGCCGACCTGATCCGCCTCGGCATCAAGGGGCACGGCCGGCGCATCGCCTTCCAGAGCCCGTGCAGCCTGCAACACGGCCAGCGCCTGGGCGGCCGGATCGAGGCGCTGCTGCGGGCGGTGGATTTCGAACTGGTGCCGGTGGCGGATGGCCACCTGTGCTGCGGCTCGGCGGGGAGCTATTCGGTGCTGCAGCCGGAGACGGCGGAGGCGCTGCGCGACAACAAGCTGACTGCTTTGCAGGCGGGAAAACCGGAGGCCATCGTCACCGCGAACATCGGATGCCAGATGCACCTGGCCGGCATGTCCGAAGTGCCTGTGATGCATTGGCTTGAAACGCTGAGCGAGGCGGCAACCGCCGAGCTTTGGGCCAAGTAGTGGGTGACAGTTGTCATTTGCCAGGTTTGCTGGGATGCTTCCGGTCAAAGTGGCCCCTCGCCTGAACCATTCAAATAACGAGGTTTGTCAGGCACACCTAGCGGTCACTGCCTGATGTCACAAGAAGCAAAGGACGACTGGGAGGATTCTGATGCTCTACGCCTACGACTGCTCTAAACATGCACTTGCGCGAGTGCATATTGCACGTCGGAGTGTCCAGTGACAACGCGCACCAACTTTGTTCTCGTCGATTTTGAGAACGTTCAGCCGAAAGACATCGGATTGCTCAAGGACGGACCGTTTAAGGTCAAAGTGTTTCTCGGTCCCAACCAATCCAAGATTCCAGTTTCTTTAGCCGCAGCGCTTCAGTCGCTGGGTGAGAACGCTGAGTACATCGTTCTCGAAACAGCCGGCAACAACGCTCTGGACTTCCACATTGCCTATTACATCGGGGCACTGTCCGCTGCCGAACCGAGCGCCTACTTCCATGTCATCTCCAAAGACACTGGCTTTGATTCGTTACTGAAATATCTCAAAGGTAAGAAAATATTTGCCCATCGATCCACCTGTATTGCAGAAATCCCTTATTTCAAGCCTGTACTTCCTGCTGCGCCAGAAGCTCAAGTTGATGCCGTTGTAGCAGACCTCGTTCGTCGCAAGGCATCAAAACCCCGAACCCAAAAAACTCTGCTGAGTACTCTTCACGCGCTCTTCAAGAAGGAGTTGTCCGAACAGCAGCTTTCCGCTTTGTTTTCGGAGTTGTGCAAACGTGGTTTCGTCAAGGTGGATGGAACCAAGGTCACTTATGCGCTACCAACCGAACCCTAGCATTCCGCTTCGGAAAAGTGCTTCACCGGCAAGCCTGAGAAGCACCCCCGATTTTGCGGGTCAGCCGCACTCTGTTAATCCAACCACCGCTTTAACCGCCTTCAAGCAGTAATCCACATTCTCCTGCTTGGCGCTGTAGCCCATCAGGCCGATGCGCCAGATCTTGCCGGCCAGGGCGCCGAGGCCGGCGCCGATCTCCAGGTCGAACTCGTTGATCAGGCGGGTGCGCGCGGCGGCGTCGTCGACACCCTCGGGGATGTAGACCGAGTTGAGTTGCGGCAGGCGGGCAGCCTCGTCGACCACGAACTTGATGCCCATGTCGGCCAGGCCGTCGCGCAGCTTTTCGTGCATGGCGCGGTGGCGCGCCCAGGCGTTTTCCAGGCCTTCCTCGGCGAGGATGACCAGGGCTTCATGGAAGCCGTAGAGGGGGTTGATCGGGGCGGTGTGGTGATAGGTGCGCTTGCCTTCGCCGCTCCAGTAGCCGAGCACCAGGTTGAGGTCCATGAACCAGCTCTGCACCGGCGTTTTGCGCGACTGCACCTTGGCGATGGCGCGTTCGCCGAAGGTGACCGGCGAAATGCCGGGCGTGCAGGACAGGCACTTCTGGCTGCCGGAGTAGGCGGCGTCGATGCCCCATTCGTCGATCAGCACCGGGGTGCCGCCGAGTGAGGTGACGCAGTCCATGATGGTGAGCGCGCCGTGCTTGCGCGCGATGGCGGCCAGTGCGGCGGCGTCGGACTGGGCGCCGGTGGAGGTCTCGGCATGGACGAAGGCGAGAATCTTCGTGTCCGGGTTGGCGGCGAAGGCGGCCTCGACCTTGGTCGGGTCGACCGGCGTGCCCCAGGCGTCCTCGACGATGACCGGTACGCCGCCGGTGCGTTTCACGTTCTCGACCATGCGGCCGCCGAACACCCCGTTGACGCAGACGATGACCTTGTCGCCCGGTTCCACCAGGTTCACGAAGCAGGATTCCATGCCCACCGAGCCGGGACCGGAGATCGGGAAGGTGAGTTTGTTCGCGGTCTGGAAGGCATAGCGCAGCAGCGTCTTGGTCTCTTCCATCATGGTCGTGAAGGCCGGGTCCAGGTGACCGATGGTCGGCCGTGCCATGGCGTCGAGGATGCGTTGCGGCACGTCGGAAGGGCCGGGGCCCATGAGGGTGCGGCGGGGCGGTTGAAAGGAAGAAATCTGCGGGGCGGGAATACGCATGTCGGCTCCTCTAGGGCTACATAGTTGATTATTTGAGTTGGGTATTATGCCAGCCTTGGGCAAGCCCATCGCAAGTATCGGCAGCCCACTTTTTTCAGTGATCGGCAATGCGGGAATGAAAAAGCCCGTCCTGGCAGGGACGGGCTTTTATGCTGAAAAAGCGAGGTGCGATCAGGCTTTCTTGGCGGTGGCCTTCTTGGCGGCGGCGGGCTTCGCGGCAGCAGCCTTGGGCGCAGCGGCCTTCTTGGCTGCGGCGGGCTTGGCAGCCGCAGCAGCCTTGGGTGCAGCGGCCTTCTTGGCGGCGGCGGGCTTGGCAGCCGCAGACTTGGGCGCGGCAGCCTTCTTGGCGGCAGCGGGCTTGGCAGCGGCAGCAGCCTTGGGTGCAGCGGCCTTCTTGGCGGCAGCGGGCTTGGCGGCGGCAGCAGCCTTGGGCGCGGCGGCCTTCTTGGCGGCGGCGGGCTTGGCAGCGGCA